>JBQGDU010000534.1:0-19224 GCA_052039245.1 Aeromicrobium sp.
CACCACGGTGCGCCCCGGTCGGTCCGCCCCACGACCCGCGAGAGGAGCCCCATCGTGCGACGTCGTCCGACCCGATCCCGACGAGCCCTCTCGCGGGTCTTCTCCGCCCTGGTGGCCGCCGTGCTCGTCGCCGTCACCGGCGCCGCCGTGCTGTTCCTCGCGCCCTCCCTGCTCGGGTACGAGCGGTACGTCATCACCGGGGGGTCGATGTCGGGCTCGATCGAGAAGGGCTCCGTCGTCTTCGAGGACCGCGTGCCGGTGGAGGATCTCGCCGTCGGCGACGTCATCACCTACCTGCCTCCCGCCGACAGCGGGGTGACGAACCTCGTCACCCACCGGATCGTCGACGTCACCGAGGGCACACAGCGCACCTTCCGCACCCAGGGCGACGCGAACCCCGATCCCGACCCGTGGACGTTCTCGCTCGCCGAGGGGACCCAGCCCGTCGTCCGGTACTCCGTGCCGTGGGTCGGGCACGCCGTCCTGGCGCTCGCCGACCGCGACACCCGGATGATCGTCGTCGGTGCGCCGGCGGCGGCCATCGCGCTCCTGAGCCTCCTGGAGCTGGCCGGCGCACTGCGGGGCGAGGCCGGCGACGCACGTCGCCGTCGGGAGGTCTCTGCACCGGCCGGGCCGGCGTCTGCGCCGACGCCCACCCCGACCCCCACTCCGACCCCGGCACCGGCACCGCCGCCCGGGCTGTCCGTCACGCCGGTGACGATCCTGACCGGAGCTGGGGAGTACGTCGCCGCGTGAACGGTCCGATCCGCACTCGTGGACATCGTGTGGACGTCACGTGGAAGGGCCGTGGAGCTCCGATCCCTAGCGTGGTGACCATGAACGACGCTCCCCGCCACCGCCGCTCCCCCCGGCGACCGCGCGCCCGCGTCACTGTCCTGCTGACGGTCCTCGCGGCCGCAGCGGGCGCTGCCCTGCTCACCACCGGAGCCTCCTCGGCAGCGTTCACCTCCCAGTCCGGATCGCTCGGCTCCGTGCGCGCGGCGAGCGACTGGACCGCGCCCACCGTCTCCATGACATCGCCGGGCGCCGCCGTCCGCAGCACCGTCCCCCTCACCGTCTCCGCCTCCGACGCCGACTCCGGCGTCAAGGAGGTCGTGATCCAGCAGCGGCCGGTCGGCGGCTCGTCGTGGACCACCGCATGCACGTCCGCCTCGTCGCCGTTCGGCTGCTCCTGGGCCACCGGCGCTCTGACGAGCGGCTCCTACGAGCTGCGCGCCACGGCCACGGACCGAGCCGGCAACACCACCACCTCCGCGATCGTGCGGACCCTCGTCGACAACACGGCCCCCGCGGTCGCCATGTCCGATCCCGGCACGCCACTCAGCGGTACGCGCACCGTCGCGGCCACGGCGAACGACGCCCACAGCGGCATCGCGTCCGTCGCCGTCCAGGCGCAGGCGAGCGGTGCCACCTCGTGGACCACCCTGTGCACCGTCACCTCGGCACCGTTCAGCTGCAGCATCGACACCCGCACGCTCACCACCGACACCGCCACCTACGCGTTCCGCGCCGTCGCGACCGACGTCGCGGGCAACACCTCGACCTCGACGCCCGTGGCCAACCGGGTCGTCGACAACGTCGTCTCCACGGTCACCCTCGCCGACCCCGGCGCCTACCTCACCGGCACCGTCACCCTCGAGGCGACTGCATCGTCGACGGCCGGGATCCGCTCGGTGACCATCCAGCGGGCACCCGCCGGCAGCTCGACGTGGACCGACGTCTGCAGCACGACGTCGAGCCCCCACCAGTGCCCCTGGAACACGAGCCAGGTCAGCGACGGGAGCTACGACCTGCGAGCCGTGCTGACGGACTCGAAGGGGCGCACCACCACGTCCGCCGTCGTCGCCGCCCGCCGCGTGCACAACGCGACGCTTGCAGGTGCAGACGTGCAGACGATCAACGGCGGCACTCCGGGACGTCCGGACGCCGGCGACCAGATCGTGTACACGTTCAACCGACAGGTCAACCTCGGCTCGATCCGCACCGGCTGGAACGGCGGCCCCACCGACGTGCCGGTCGTCATCGGTCGCGGCCTCCTCGGCACCAGCGACCTGGACGTCACCGGGACGAACCTCGGCACGATCGACCTGGCCGCCGCGTACACGACGATCCTCAGCTTCACCGCTCGGTTCGACGCCACCATGACCGCCACGACGGAGACCGTCGACGGAGTCCCCCGCACCGTCGTCGTCGTGCAGCTCGAACGCCACACGTCCGGCTCCCTCGCGACGGTGAACGGCACCCCGACGATGCGGTGGACGCCGACGTCCTCGCTGCGCGACCTGCTGGGACGCGCCGCCTCGACTGCCACGGTCACCGAGTCCGGGACGGCCGACCGTGACTTCTGACATCGCCCTGGTCGCCGACGTCGGCGATATGCTCGACGCGATGACCGTCCACGTGCTCCTCGTCGAGGACGACGACCAGATCGCCGCTCCGCTCGTACGGACCCTCGAGCGGGAGGACTACTCCGTCGAGCGGATCGCCGCCGGGCTCCCCGCCCTCGAACGCCTCGAGGCCGGCGGGGTGGATCTCGTCCTCCTCGACCTCGGACTGCCGGACGTCGACGGCCTGGAGGTGTGCCGGCGCGCCCGCGCCGCCGGCTTCACCGGAGGCGTCGTCATCCTCACCGCGCGAGGCGGAGAGCTCGACCGCGTGGTCGGGCTCGACGTCGGCGCCGACGACTACCTCGCGAAGCCGTTCGCCCTGGCCGAGCTGCTGGCCCGGCTGCGCGCCCTGTTGCGTCGGACCGGCTCCCTCGGAGCCGACACCGTCCAGGAGCCGGGTGCGGAGCCCCCTGCCCGGTCCGGGCTCCGCGTCGACACCGAGGCTCGTCGGGTCTGGATCGAGGACGACGAGATCGTGCTGACGGCCAAGGAGTTCGACGTCCTGGCCCTGCTCGAGGCCTCCAGCGGTGCGGTCGTCACGCGGGAGAAGATCATGGACGAGGTGTGGGACGAGAACTGGTTCGGCTCCACCAAGACCCTGGACACCACTCTGGGCAGGCTGCGCCAGAAGCTGGACGAGGCCGGCGCACCCGTCCGCGTGGTCACCGTGCGTGGCGTCGGCTTCCGGCTCGAGGACGAGACCAGCCATGAGTGACGGGGTCGTCATCGCCCTCGCCGTGGCACTGGCGATCGCCCTCGCCGTCACTGTCTCGATCATCGTGGGACTGTCACGACGCCTCTCGCTCACCCGGCGCCGCCTCCAGGACACCGTCGTCGCCCGCGACACCCTCCTGGCGCGGGACCAGGACATCGCGATCAACGCCTCGCACCGGCTCCGGACGCCCATCACGGCGCTGCGCCTCTCGTTGGAGGACCTGAGTCACTGGCCGGAGACCGCGCCGGGAGTCGCGGCGGAGCTGCGGCGCTCGATCGCCGAGATCGACCGTTGGGACGAGGCCGTCGGGCACATCCTCGGCGAGGCCCACGGCAGCCGGCTGCAGTCGGCCAGCGACGTCGACCTCGCTGCGCTCGCCGAGCGATTCGTGCGGGACCACGCGCCCGGAGCACGTCCACGCGAGCTGACGTACCGCACGAAGGGGCCGGTGCCCGCGCGGGTCGACCCGTCGGTGATCGACCGGATCCTCACCATGCTGCTGGACCACCTGCTGGCCCACGGCGCGGGCGCCGTCCGGCTGGACGTGGCGGCCCATCCGAGCCACCTGCACCTGCGGTTGGCCGACGGCAGCCCGCGCACGCTGCCGCCCGGCGTGGTGCGGCTCGGCGAGCCGTGCCTCGGTCACTCCGCGCTCGGCGAGGCGGGTGCGCTCGCGGAGTCGCTCGGGGGCTACGTCGCGGTGGAGGACCGATCGACCACCCGGTTCCTCGTCCTGCTGCCCGTCCCGGCCTCCGGTGGGGCCGAGGGCGCCTCCCTCGGGTGAGTCCGCCCCCGCGGCGACGGGGCCTGCCTCTACGATGACCGCACGGCGCGTGGTGGCTCACCGAGCCGATACGCCGAGGGCCTCTAGCTCAATTGGCAGAGCAGCGGACTTTTAATCCGCGGGTTGTGGGTTCGAGTCCCACGGGGCCCACCGGGGTTGCGGAATGCCGATGGATAGTGTTGCGCGTGCGAGCTGACTGCCCTTTCTTGGTCGACCGCATTCTCCAGCACGCGAACCCCGCCCGGCTATTCTTCGTGCCAGGCCCTCGACGCAATCCTTGGCGCCAGCCCCGTTCGGAGTCACCACGTGATCGACCTTGCGCTACGGGCGACCGGGTGGTCATGACCTTCCTCCCGCGGTGTGGCGAGTGCGCGGGCTGCCTGACCGACGGGGTCCGCCCCTGCGTCGTGGGCAGCGAGGCCAACAACGCCGGCGTCCTGCTCGAGGGAGGCACCCGCCTGCACCGCGACGGACAACCGATCAGTCATCACCTCGGGATCTCCGGCTTCGCCACCCACGCCGTCGTCGACCACCTTTCCGTGGTTCCCCTGGCACCGGACGTGCCGGCCTCCGTCGCCTCCGTGCTCGGGTGCGCCGTGCTGACCGGCGGTGGTGCCGTCCTCAACGCGGCTCGACCCCGACCCGGTCAGTCCGTCGCCGTGGTGGGACTGGGGGGCGTCGGCATGGCAGCCCTGATCACCGCGCTGGCGCTGGACGACGTCGAGGTCATCGGCATCGATGCGATGCCGGACAAGCTGCGCCGGGCCGGCGACCTGGGTGCCCACGCGGCCCACACCCCGGAGTCCGCAGCCGATCAGGGTGTCACCGCCGACCTCGTGATCGAGGCCGTGGGTCATGCGCGTGCCTTCGAGAGCGCAGTGGCGATGACTGAGGCAGGCGGCACCACCGTGACGGTCGGCCTTCCTGCACCTGACGCCGTCGCCTCGATCTCGCCCCTCGTGCTCGTCGCGGGCGGTCGATCCATCGTGGGCAGCTACCTCGGGTCGGCGGTCCCCGCTCGCGACATCCCGATCTTCGCCGACCTGTGGCGAGACGGGAGGCTTCCGGTCGAGTCGCTCATCTCATCGACGATCCGCCTCGAGGACGTCAATGAGGGCATGGACGAGCTGGCCCAGGGCAGAGCGCTGCGCCAGCTGATCAACTTCGACGGAGGAGACACATGAGCACGTCCGACCGCGAGACCGAGTTGATCGACAGCCTGGAGACCCGCCCGTTCATCGACGGCACCTGGCGCGAGGCCGAGGGCTCTCGGACCTTCGACGTCGAGGACCCCGCCACCAACCGGACCCTGACCCACGTCGGCGACGCGAGCCCCGACGACGGGCTCGCGGCACTCACCGCCGCTCACGACGCCCAGCGGTCGTGGGCCAGGACCCCGGCGCGAGAGCGCGCCGAGATCCTGCGGACCGTCTTCGAGCGGGTGACCGAGCGCGCCGAGGAGCTCGCTCTGCTGATGACCCTGGAGATGGGCAAGCCCCTCGCGGAGGCGCGCGGCGAGGTCACCTACGGCGCAGAGTTCCTGCGCTGGTTCTCCGAGGAGGCACCGCGGGTCGCCGGCCGGTACTCCGACGCTCCCGACGGAGGCAGCCGGCTGCTGGTGCGCAAGCGACCCGTGGGGCCGTGCCTGTTCATCACGCCGTGGAACTTCCCCCTCGCGATGGCGACACGCAAGATCGCCCCCGCTGTGGCAGCCGGCTGCACGATGGTCGTCAAGCCCGCGGCCCTGACCCCCTTGACCACGCTGCTGCTCACGTCCCTGTTCGATGAGGCGGGACTTCCCGCAGGCGTACTGAACGTCGTCCCGACCACCCAGGCGTCGCGGGTCACCGGCCCGCTCCTGCAGGACCCGAGGCTTCGCAAGATCTCCTTCACCGGCTCGACGCCCGTCGGCCGCGCGCTCCTGCGTGACAGCGCCGACCACGTGCTCCGGACGTCCATGGAGCTCGGCGGCAACGCACCGTTCCTCGTCTTCGAGGACGCCGATCTCGACGCTGCCGTCGAGGGCGCCGTCAAGGCCAAGCTCCGCAACATGGGCGAGGCCTGCACCGCGGCCAACCGCTTCATCGTGCACGACTCGATCGCTGGTGAGTTCGCGTCGCGTCTCGGCGCACGGATGGCTGCGCTGACCGTCGCGCGCGGTACGGAGCAGGGCACCGACCTCGGTCCGCTCATCGACGCCAAGAGCAGGACCAGCGTCCACGATCTGGTGCGCGGAGCAGTCGAGGAGGGCGCGGAGCTCGTGACCGGCGGTGTCGTGCCGGACGGCCCCGGGTACTTCTACCCACCCACCGTGCTGTCGGGCGTCGGTGCCGACTCGGCCATCCTCACCGAGGAGATCTTCGGCCCTGTCGCACCCGTCGTCACCTTCGGCACGGAGCAAGAGGCCTTCGACCTCGCCAATGCGAGCGAGTACGGCCTCGCCGCCTACGCCTTCATCCGCGACCTCGCGCGCTCGATGCGGGTCATGGAGTCGGTCGAGACCGGCATGCTGGGTCTCAACACCGGGATCATCTCCAACCCGGCGGCACCGTTCGGCGGCGTCAAGCAGTCCGGACTCGGCCGCGAGGGCGGGTCGGAGGGCATCGAGGAGTACCTGGAGACCCAGTACGTGGGCTTCGCCGACCCCTGGCACAGCTGACGCGACCGTGAGCCTGCAGGGCGCGCTGACGGCTCGTCGCGAGCCCGGCTCCTCTTCGAGGGAGGTGGCGAGGTGGCTGGTCGAACTGTCACCTCGCCCCTGCGTCACGCTCGCCTTCAGCTGCGATGCCGCAGCTACCTCGCGAGATCCCTAGGCTAGGGATCCATGCCGACGAGTTCCGCGCTGCGTTCCCAGAGCGCCTCACAACGTTCGTCGGAGAGCGTGTGGTCTGCCGTGGTGACAGCCTGACGTTCCACGAAGAAACGTCCGGTCACGCCGTCCAGGCCAGGATCGCTGGCCACCCATACGGGGTTGTCGGCCCCTTGATCAGGTGTCTTCTTAAAGGGATTGAGTTCCACCATCATGTTCAGGGCTTTCTCCAGTCCACGTGCCTCGCGGGACAGACCGGTCTGGGCGATGATCCCGGGGTGGGCCCCGTTGACGGTGATGCCACTGTCCGCGATCCGGCGGGCCAGGCTGTAGACAAACATCGTGTTCATGTTCTTCGTGCGTGCGTAGGCGGCGAAGCGCCGCAGGCTGGCGAAGCGACTGACGGCGCGGACCTCCTGCGCCTGCAGGTCGTCGAGGTCGACCGGGTAGCGCTTCAACACGGTGGGATCGGCACCGACCACCACGAACCGAGCCGGGCGACCTCTCATCGACTCTGCGAGAGTGCGCAGCAGGACATAGGGCGCCAGGTGGTTGGTGGACAGGGTGAGCTGGATTCCCTCGTCGGTGCGAGAGCCGATGTCGGCAGTGATAGCGGCGTTGTTGATCACCACGCTGGGCGACGTGGTGTTGGCGAGTCGGTCGGCCAGGGCGCGAACGTCCCGGACCAGCGACAGGTCCGCACGCTCAAGCCGCAGATCGGCACCAGGGACCACCGCATGTATCCGGTCGGCGGCCTCCCGCAATGTCGTATCGCTGCGACCGACCATGACCACGTTCATGCCCGCTGCGGCGAGCCGACGGACGATAGCCTCCCCGATTCCGCGCGTGCCCCCGGTGACGATCGCCTGCCTGCCCTCGTGCGCTTGTGACCTCGGGCCATCGAATGAACCGGTCATGGAGTTTTCCTGTCTCTCTGCGTGGAGGTGTCTGCAAGGGAGTGGAGCCACTCGCGCAGCAGCGCGACCTCGGCTTCGCGCAAGGGCTCCCAGGGACCTCGCCGCAACGCGAGCAGGAGTTGTCGCGCCGAGCGGGGGATGTCGTCCACGATCGTGTGGTCGGCATCCGGGGAGTGAAACAGCGCCTGAGCGACGGTGTCGCGAACGCTCGTCGACACCGGGTGCGTGCAGTCGGCCTGCTCGACGATCAGTCTCAGGGTCACACCGACCGCCGCGGCGGACATCGTCTCCGTCGCGGCGTCCACGGAGACCTTCAGCTGGCCCTGTCTTCCCCACTCCGCAACCGTTCGAGCGACTTCGTCCCTCGCCACCAACGCAGCAGGTGATGGTCGACCGGCCTGGGGATTGCCGAACATCAACCGGTAGTGGGCGGGGTGCTCGCAGCCGAAGGACACGTGCACGTCCCACCCCGTGCGGAAATCGTCGAGCGCAACGCCGCTCCACGCGATGGCACGCTTCTCCTCCAGATATCCAGTGAACCCCTCAAGGACGACCGCATCGAGCAACGCGCTCTTGTCCGTGAAGTGGTGGTAGAGGGTTGGAGCCTTGACGTGCGCCAACGTGCAGATCCCGCGCGTGGAGATCTGACCGTCCGGAGATGAGCCCAGGAGTTGCTCCGCTGCTCGCACCAGCCTGGCGCGGACGTCGCCCTCGACCGGCGCTCCGGGTTCTCTCTGACTCATGTATAGCAACGCTACACCAAATGCCACTCAAGTGGCTAGCGCTGATATATGCGGTGGTGCCGGCATCCGCCGGGAGTGGCCGACTGCAGGGGTCCAGTCTCCGGCTGCCGAGAGCCCGCGATGTCGCCGTCGGACGCCGAGCCGAAGACGTCGCGATCCCCCGACATCGCTGGCGCATGCGCCGACAGCCGGGTAGACGGACGACCGCCCCTCAGACCATCGTGAGCACGATCTTCCCGCTGGTGCGTCCCGCCTCCCCGGCGCGATGGGCCTCGGCAGCCTGCGTGATGTCGAAGACCTCTGCGATGGTCGGCTTCAGTAGGCCGTCATCGACGAAGTCGCGGATCTGCGCGAGGTGTGCGTGCGAGGAGTCGACCAGCAGGTTCTCGGCCCGCACTCCCAGGTTCTCGGCACGATCGAAGAAATCCTTGCCCTGGAGGGGCAGGATGCAGATGACGACCCCTCCGCGGCGGGCGACCTGCAACGATCGGAGCGCGTGGTCTCCTCCGATCGTGTCGAGTACGACGTCGAAGTCGCTCATGGCCTCGACGAAGTCGCCGGAGCGGTAGTCGAAGGTCTCGTCCGCACCGAGCTCGCGCAGGAAGGCGTGCTTGGGCTCGCTCGACGTCGCCGTCACGTGGGCGCCGCGGGCCTTCGCGATCTGGATGGCGACGTGCCCCACCCCACCGGCGCCGGCGTGCACCAGCACCCTCTGGCCCGGTCGCACGTCTGCGCACTCGACCAACGCCTGCCAGGCCGTGAGGGAGACCAAGGGCAGCGCCGCGGACTCGACGTGGTCGAGCGAGGCGGGCTTGCGTTCGAAGAGCCGCGCCGGCGCTGCGACGAAGTCTGCGTGGGTGCCATGGCCGTAGGGATAGGTCATCATCGCGAAGACCTCGTCCCCCGGCTTGAACCGCGTCACTCCGAACCCACGCTCCACCACGACGCCGGAGACGTCCCAGCCGAGCACCATCGGTGGGTCCCCGATGACGCCCCGGGCCGCTCGGTTCTTCCAGTCGGTCGGGTTCACGCCAGCCGCGTGGACCCGTACCAGGATCTCGTTGACCCGCGGTTCTGGTCGAGGCCTCTCCACCAGCCGGAGCACCTCGGGGCCCCCGAACTCGCCTTGCTCCACTGATCGCATCACGTCATCTGCCACAGTTCACTCTCTTCTCTTTCATTGGTGTCGGACGGGTTCTGCCGCGAGAGGTACCGGTGACCGTCGCGTGGACCAGCACCTCAGCGTCCGGTCAGGGCGAGCGCGGCGTCGACGATCGAGGCCACGTCGATCCCGTGGAGTGCGTAAGCGTCCTCGAGGCTGGATGACTGTCCAAAGTCCGTGACGCCGAGGTTGCGTGTCCGGTCGCCACGGAGCCCGGCGAGGAAGGCAAGGGTGTGCGGGTGTCCGTCGAGCACCGTCACGAGCGGTCTCGGATGCTCCGGTGGGAACAGCACGTCCGCGATGTCAGAGCCGTCTCCCCGCGAGGCACGGAACAGCAGGTCGGGGCTGGTCAGACACACCACTCCGGCCCGCACGCCAAAGCCGTTCAGCGCCTCCGCCGCCGCGACGACCTCCGGCATGATCGCACCGACACCGACCAGCGTCACCTGTTCGACACCAGGATCGTGCGACGTGAGCCGGTACCCTCCGGCGACAACGTGACGGCGGCGACGCTCACGCAACAACGCATCATCCGGCAGCGCCGACTGCGCGGGATCGAGTGGTCGGGTCGAGAGCCGGAAGTAACTCGATGTCCCGCCGGGGACGCCGATGTGATTCATCGCTTCCAGGAAGCACCACTCCAAGTCCTGGGCGAACGCCGGCTCCCAGGCCGTGCAGTCCGGCTGCTCCAGACCGATCGAGGGCGTGGTGATCGACTGGTGGGCACCTCCCTCCGGCGCGAGGGTCACTCCCGAGGGGGTGCCGACGATGATCGACTGCCCGCCAGCGTAGATCCCGTAGGACCACGGCTCGAGAGCCCGTGAGACGAAGGGGTCGTAGAGCGTGGCGATCGGGACCAGTCGCTGGCCCCACCGCGACCAGGTGGCGCCGAGCTCTCCGAGCAGACCGACGAGGTTGACCTCGGCGATCCCCAGCTCGATGTGCTGCCCGCTCCCGCCCTCGGCCCACCGCAGCACTCGTTCACTGTCGTCGGCGAACCAGTCTCGACGGTCCTGGGCGGACCAGACACCCGTCTTGTTGATCCATCCACCGAGGTTGGTCGAGGAGGCGACGTCCGGGCTGCAGGTCACCACGCGAGCGGCCGCGGCCGGTGCCTCGCGGGTCAGGTCGGCCAGCAGTCGGCCGAGAGTCGCCTGGGTCGAGATCGGCGAGCGGTGGGCGCGACGCAGCTCTCGCGGCGCGGCGTCGATGCGACGCGTCTCCACGACCGCGCGCGCCAGTGCCTCGCTGCGGTGGCGACACAGCTGCGCGGCGGCGGACTCGGGCGCGAACGTCGCCCACGGATCGTCCAGGTCGGCCCCCACGGAGTCAGCGAACGCAGCCATCTGATCGCCGGTCAGCAACGCTGAGTGATTGTTCGGGTGACCTTCGCTGGGCAGGCCCCGTCCCTTGACGGTGTAGGCGAAGAC
Organism: Aeromicrobium sp.; assembly: GCA_052039245.1. Lineage (GTDB taxonomy): Bacteria > Actinomycetota > Actinomycetes > Propionibacteriales > Nocardioidaceae > Aeromicrobium. Next base: position 10,969 of record JBQGDU010000534.1, read on the forward strand.
AACGGTGGGCCGATGGTCATCGACCTGACGATAGGTGTCGAGGAGCATCCCGATGTCGTGACCGCCCAGGTCCCGAATTGCCCGAGCCAACGTCTCGGCGTCGATGGACGCCAGCAGCTCGCGCAGCTGCTGAGAGCCGTCTGCGCCGATGATGCGATCGGCGACCTCGGCGGTATCCACCCGGAGCATGCGCTGGTACTCCTCGTTCGGCATGGACTCCAGCCGCGCCCGCAATTCAGCGCCGCCCTGTCGCTGGAACAGCTCGGCGATGGTCCGGCCCCACTTCAGAGTGATGACCTGCCAACCTGCGGCCTCGAACATCCCTTGGAGACGGTGGATCTGGACGTCGGGGACAACCCGATCCAGCGACTGGCGGTTGAGGTCGACGATCCAGAGCAGCTCGCCGAGGCCGGCGACGGAGGGGTCCGCCACCGCCTCCCAGATGGCACCCTCGTCGAGCTCTGCGTCACCCAGAAGGCTGATGAAGCGCCCCGCCTCCGGGGTGTCGGCGAAGTGGGAGCGCGCATACCGGTGCGCCACGGCAGCCCAGAGTCCCGCCGTCGCGCCGATCCCGACCGACCCAGTGGAGAAGTCCACGGTGTCTGGGTCCTTGAGACGACTCGGGTAGGACTGCAGCCCACCTCTCTCACGCAGCGTGCTGAGGAATCGTGGATCGAGATCGCCAATGAGGTAGTTGAGCGCGTGAAGGACGGGCGATGCGTGCGGCTTCACACTCACCCGGTCGTAGCGAGTGAGCTCGGAGAACCACAAGGACGTCATGATGTCGACCATCGACGCGCTGGAGGCCTGGTGACCTCCTACCTTGACCCCGGACTCGTTGGGCCGGCCCCGGTTGGCCGCATCGACGATCGCCGTAGACAGCCAGAGGACCTTGCTCGCGATGACGCCCAGCAGTCCCGGGTCGTGGACGGGCGCGGACTCGGCCGACAGGGTCTCGGTCATGGAGAGCTCTTTCTGTTGGTACTGATCGGTCGTTCTGTTGGTGCTGATCGGTCGTTGACGACCGCGCTTGGAATCGAGCAGCCGATGGCCACGCCCTCGCCCGGGCCCCTACGGCCTTGACAGACTCGTCGACCTGCACCTACTCGAGGTCGATGCCGGGGCGATCGATCGGTTACGGCGGGGCCGGTGAGCCTCACGGAGGTTCCCGGTCGCACTCGACATGCCTGCAGCCTCCATTCCTCATGGTCGACATGGGGTTGCCTCGCGTCAGCCGGTGGGGGATCCCGGACCGTCCCACGGGTCGCGCGGGACGACACGTCGGAGTGCCGTGACGTGGGACGGCTCGAGCTCACTCGGGTCACGAACACCGAGGAGTCGCAGCGTTCGCTCGACCTGGGTGCGCAGGATCTCGATCGTGCGGTCCACCCCGGGTCGTCCACCGGCCATGAGTCCGTAGAGGTATGCGCGCCCGATCAGGGTGAAGTCCGCACCAGCCGCGAGAGCGGCGACGATGTCCTGACCGGACATGATGCCTGTGTCGAGGTGCACCTCCACGTCCGCACCCACCGCTGCCTTGACCGCGGGTACCAGGTGGAACGGGACCGGCGAGCGGTCCAGCTGACGCCCCCCGTGGTTCGAAAGCAGAACGGCGTCGACCCCCAGTTCCGCGCACCGTACGGCGTCGCCGACAGTCTGGACCCCTTTGACGACGACGTGGCCTGGCCACTGGTCCCTGATCCAGGCCAGGTCGGCGAAGTCGACTGTCGGATCGAACATCGTGTTGAGAAGTTCCGCGACGGTCCCGGACCATCGATCGAGCGAGGCGAAGGAGAGTGGCTCGGTGGTCAGAAGGTCGAACCACCACGCCGGGCGAGTCGCGGCGTCGACGATCGTCCGTGGCCTCAGCGTGGGTGGGATCGTCATGCCGTTGCGCACATCGCGCAGCCGCGCTCCGGCGACGGGCACGTCGACTGTGACCAGGAGCGTGTCGAAGCCTGCCCGCGCCGCGCGATCGACCAGCGCCATCGACCGCTCGCGGTCCTTCCACATGTAGAGCTGGAACCACTTGCGGGCCTCGGGGGCGGCGGTGGCGACGTCCTCGATCGAGGCCGTCCCCATGGTGGAGAGAGCAAACGGGATCCCCGCGGCCGACGCCGCCGTCACGCCGGCGATCTCACCCTCGGCATGCATCAACCGAGTGAAGCCCGTCGGGGCGATGCCAAACGGCAGGGTGGACCGCCGGCCGAGCACCGTCACCGAGGCGTCGACCTTCGAGACGTCGCGCAACACAGTCGGATGGAAGGTCACGTCCAAGAACGCCTGCCGTGCTCTGTGCAGGGAGATCTCGTCGTCCGCCGCTCCGTCGGTGTAGTCGAAGGCAGCTCTCGGCGTCCGCCGCTCGGCCACCGCTCTCAGATCGGCGACGGTCAAGGCTCTGGCCAATCGTCGACGCCGACGATCGAGCACCGGCCGTTCGAACCTCAGCAGTGGCCGCAGGTCACGTAGGCGAGGGAAGCGGCGTCGAGTCACGTGCTCGCCTGCAGCAGGTGGACGGCGCACACGCCACCCACTCCGACCATGTGGACCAGTGCGGTTCGGGCTCCTGGGTGTTGCCGCGGCCCGGCCTCGCCCCGCAGCTGACGCACCGACTCACAGACCTGGCCGACGCCGGTGGGTCCCACCGGGTGCCCCATGGCGATCAGCCCACCCGACGGGCTCACCGCCACCCGCCCGCCGACGTCGTGGGCCCCGGCGGCCAGGTCGCTCAACGCCTCCCCCGGCCGCGAGATGCCCATCGCCTCCAGGTACAGCGGCTCCTCGACGGTGAACGCGTCGTGCAGCTCGACCACGTCCACGTCCTCCGGGCCCACCCCGGCCTCCTCGTAGGCCGCCTGCGCCGTGAGGCGACTGACGGTCTCCTCCTCGGTCCCGACGACCGCGTCCACGGGCGGCACGCTCTGATAGGCCGAGGCGAGGACGCGCACCGCTCGACGGCCGTCCAGACCCAGCCGACGCAGACCGTCGGCGGAGACGACGACCGCGGCGGCCGATCCCTCCCCCACCGGCGTGCACTGCAGCCGGGTGAGCGCACCGGACACGAACGGCGGCGCCATGACCTCCTCCAGGGTGCGAGCCTTCTGACGCTGCGCGAACGGATTGAGCGCACCGTTGCGGTGGTTCTTGACGGCCACCGCGCCCAGCTGCTCGGGACTGGCGTCCCGCTCACGCAGGAAGGCGTCGGTCTTCAGGGCGAACATCGTCGGGAAGTCGACCAGACCGTCGGTGAGGTCGGCGACCCGCGCCTTGGAGACGGCGTCCTCGGGGAACTGCGCCTCGTCGACCCCCACGGCGACACTGACGTCGCTGCGACCGCCGGCGACGTCGAGCACCGCCTGCCGGAAGGCGACCGATCCGGAGGCCGAGGCGCTCTCGACCTGGAGCACGGGCAGGCTCGTCCGACCGAGGTAGCGGGCCAGCGTGGGCGCGGCGGCCATGCCGATCTTGCCCGATCCCACGAAGGCGCTCTCGACGTCGGACCAGGCCAGCCCGGCGTCGGCGAGCGCGGCACGGACCGCTGTCGTGCCCATCGTCACGTAGGTCGTCGCGGACGCCCGCTGGTAGGGATACAGGCCGACGCCGACCACGTAGACCTCCTGCTCGCGCAGGGTGTGCCGCGCCATCAGACGGCGCCCACGGCTGCGAGCTCGACGCGACCGCCGCGCCATCGCGCGGCGACCACGTCACCGACCGTCACGGCCGGGGCCACCGGGACCTGCACGAGCACCCCTGACTCCGCCAGGCGCGCCTCGGCGATCCCGTCCTCCCCGTCGGGCCGCGGGATCCGGACGAGGGCCTCGACCGTCGCCCGCGACGCGACGGTCCGGCGGCCGAGGGCGGTCCCGTCGGCTCCGCAGCGCTCGCACCCGTAGGTCTGGGGCGGGAAGAAGAGGTGTCGGCACGTCTCGCACGTGCCGACGACCAGGCCGATCGTCCCGCCCTGGTCCTCCCAGGGGAGGTCCAGCTCGGCGCCGGCCGTCGCGGGGGCGCTCATACGGCCCTCAGCACAATCTTGCCGAAGTGCCGGTTCTCGGCCATCCGGGCGAAGGCGGGGACCGCGTCGTCGAGCTTGTGCACCGAGTCGACCGGCATGGTGATCTCCCGGGCGGCCACCGCCGCACCGAGCGCCTGCTCCACGCTGCGCACCACCTCGGCGACCTCGCCCGCCTCCCGGGTCCGGAACGTCGTCCCGACGTACGTGATGCGACGCAGGGAGTGCAGGTCGAAGTCGACCTCCCCCTGCTCACCGCCGACCCGGCCGATGTTGACGAGCGTCCCGCCGATGCGCAGCGCCTGCATGCCCGGGGTGACCAACGGTCCCGCCACCAGGTCGAGCAGGAGGTCGACACCGTGATCCCCCGTGGCGTCGTGCACCTGCGCGACCCATCCCGGGTCCTTCGAGTCGAGCACGACGTCGGCGCCGAACTCGCCGAGCCGCTCGCGGCGTTCTGCCGAGGTGGAGGTGCCGATGACGCACGAGGCACCGAGCCGCCGCGCGATCTGCAGCCCCATGAGGCCCATGCCGGAGCTCGCCCCCTGGACGAGGACGCTCTGCCCCGCCTCGAACCCTCCGCGGGCGACGAGGGCGTCGTGCATCGTCAGCAGTCCCCCGGGCAGGGTGGTCGCCTCCTCGTGGCCGAGGTCGGCCGGCACCGTGAGCAGGCTGTCCTGGTGCGCGGTGCGCAGCTCGGCGAAGGCATACGGCCCGACGCCCATCACCCGATCGCCGACCGTCCACCGCTCGACGTCGGCTCCCACGGCGACCACCTCCCCGGAGGACTCCATGCCGCACGGCATGCCCACACCGCCGGACGTCCCGTGGGTGACCCCGCGACTCATCCGCAGGTCGATCCGGTTGAGCGCCGCGGCGTGCACCTGGACGAGGACCTCGCCGGGTCCGGGCTCAGGTTCGGGGACGTCGGCGACGGTGGGACCGTCCGCACTGGCGATGATGGCGCGCATGGGGTTCCTCTCGGGACGTGATCAGGAGGGGGTGGTCAGGAGATGGTCGTCAGGAGGTCGCGGACAGGGAGAGGTCGGAGGAGACGGACAGGTCCCCGAGCATCCGGACCGGGTCGCTGCCGTCCCAGCCGACGGCGGCCTCGCGGATCCCGCCGAAGAAGGCGCGCTTGGCCGGACTCTGCTCAGACAGCTCGACGGCGTACCCGCCCGGGGTGTCGGACTCGAAGTAGACGAAGCGACCGCCGTTCAGCACGCCGCCGTGCGCCTCGCGGTAGCCCGCCGTCAGGGCCTCGGTGTGCACGCGCTCGAAGTCGTCGGTCCAGTAGGCGACGTGCTGCAGACCCTCGCGGCCCTCGTCGAGGAACTCTCGCCAGAGGCTCGGTTCGTCGTCCAGCGGCTGGATGAGCTCGATCTGCATCGGTCCGGAGTTGCCGAGTGCCGCGGCGATCCGCGCACCCGAGGGCGTGCCGCGGTGCACGAAGTCGTCGGCCTGGACGACGTCGGCCTTGAAGAAGGGGCCCACGCCGAGCTGTCCGGTCCAGTGCTCCAGCGCCGCGTCGAGGTCGGGCACCACGAAACCCAGCTGTCTGATCTCGTCGAACGATCTGGTCATGTCGGTCTCCTGTCGGTCATCGTCGGAGCACGTGGCCCGACGTCTCGCGGTCCCATGTGGTCGGCGTGACGCCGTCCTCACGCAACCGGTACTTCTCGACCCGGTGGGTCGGGGTCTTGGGCAGCTCGCCGCGAACGTCGACGAAGCGCGGGACGGCGAAGTACGGCATCCGGTCCTCGCAGTGGCGGACGAGGTCGAGCGGGTCGACCTCCATGCCCGGCCGGGCGACCACCACGACCATCACCTCGTCCTCACCGACCTCCGAGGGCACGGCGATCGCCGCCGACTCGAGGACGCCGGGATGGCTGGCCACCACCAGCTCGACCTCGTAGGCGGAGATGTTCTCGCCGCGACGCCGGATCGCGTCCTTCTTGCGGTCGACGAAGTAGTAGTAGCCGTCGACGTCGCGGCGGACGTAGTCGCCCGTGTGGAACCACAGGTTCCGGGTCGCGCCGACCATCGCCTCGGGCATCCCGTGGTAGCCGCTCATCATGATGTGCGGTGACTGGGGGCGGAAGACCAGCTCGCCGACGACGTCGGTGCCGACCGGCAGGTCGTCGTCGTCGACGACGTCCACGTCGAAGCCGCAGATGGGCTTGCCGACCGAGCCGATCCGGCGATCGCCCACGGCGTTGGCCAGGGCGACGCAGTTCTCGGTCTGGCCGTAGGCCTCGACGAGGGTGACGCCGAACCGCTCCTCGAAGTCCTCGAACTGATCGGCCGGCGCCGCCGCGCCGATGCCCTGGCGCACCAGATGCGCCCGGTCGGCCTCGGAGGCCGGCTGCTTCATGAGGATGGGGATCATGCCTCCGATGTAGTTGAAGCGGGTGGCGTCGGTCTCTCGGAGCCTCGCCCAGAAGCCCGACGCCGAGAAGCGGCGGTCGAGCACGACGGTCGTGCCCGTGAGGATCGCCGCGGTCACCGAGAGCACCTGCGCATTGGCGTGAAAGAGCGGCAGGCAGGTGTAGAAGCGCTCGTCGGCCCGCACCTGTCCGCGCCGTGCTGCCTGGTCGGCATGGAACCAGAAGTAGTGGTGCGACAGCAGGATCCCCTTCGACGGTCCGGTGGTGCCCGAGGAGAACACGATCGCCGCGGGCTCGGTGGGATGGACGTCGGCGAGGGGTGCCGTGCCCTGCTGCTCGAGGTCGGCCAGGGCGAGCACCCGAGGATCGTCGGACGGCCGGTCGAGGCGCCCGGGGACGACGAGATCGCGCACGGCGGCGAACGGCCCCTGGTCCAGGACGACGAGACCGCGGTGCTCCTCTGCCACGACGGCCACGCTCGCGCCGGAGGTCTTCACGGCGTGCTCGAGCAGCAGGCCGCGGTAGGCCGTGTTCACCGAGACCTGCACGGCGCCGATGCGCGAGGCGGCGAACCAGGTCGCGACGAAGTCGACCCCGTTCGGCAGCATGACGACGACGGTGTCCCCGCGGCTCACCCCGAGCGCGACGAGGCCTCCCGCGAGGCGCGACACCCGCTCGGCGAGCTCGCCGTAGGTGACGGAGTCGTCCTCGGTGACGAGCACGGTGCGCTCGGGGTGGCGGCTCGCCCTGTCCTGCAGGAGCCGACCGAGGGTCCGTTCCCCGAACGCCGACTCGTCCCAGTGCGGCGCCCAGGGCTCCCCCGGCCGGTCGAGCGCGGAATCGAGCGACGCGGCCGGCGCGCTCATCGAACCAGCCTCGTGCCGCCGTCGACCGTGTGCTCGGAGCCCGTGATGTAGGACGCGGCATCGGAGACGAGGAAGGCCACCAGCGCCGCCACCTCCTGCGGCCTCGCGTACCGGCCCAGCGGGACGCGCTCAGTGAAGCGCGTGTCGGCGGTCCGCTCCGGTGACTCACCGAGCGAGCCCAGGATGTGCTCGACCATCGGCGTCTCGGTCACCCCGGGGTGCACGGACGTGCAGCGCACGAACGGTGCGCCCGCCGACGCGATCGTCTTGGTCAGCTGGGCGACCCCGGCCTTGGTCACGCCGTAGGCGACGTTGTACTCCGTCGGGTAGTAGGCGCCGATCGAGGACAGGTTGACGATCGCGCCACCGCCCTGCCCCGTCATGGTCGCCAGCACCGCCTGGCAGCCGAGGAACGTCCCGGTCAGGTTGACGGCGAGGACTCGGTTCCAGCCCTCGAGCGTGCACCCCTCGATCCCGGCACTGTCCAGGTCCCCCTGGATGCCGGCGGCGTTGACGAGGACGTCGATCCGACCGTGCTCCTCGACCACCTCGGCGACGAGGTCGCGCCAGGCGGCGCGGTCGGTGACGTCGAGGTCGCGATGGCGCACGCCGGGCCCCTCCGCGGTCGTCTCGACGTCGGCGGACACGACCCGGTGACCGTCGGCGACGAGCGCCTGCGCGGTGGCTGCGCCGATCCCGCTGGCGCCGCCAGTCACGATCGCCACGCGGTCGGACCGGTCGTCGCCACGCGGGGTCCCGGGGTCCGGGAACGACTGGTGAGTCATACATCCTCCAAAACTTGTTGGCCGACAAGTTAGTCGTGATGCAGACCACAGTCAACCATTGACTCCGGCATCACGATTCATTAGTTTGTCGCCCAACAAGTCTGTGAGCCAGATAACACCAAGGGCGACCACCGCAGCGGTCCGTCGACCCATGATGGCCTCGGAGGGCCTGTCTCACGTCACCTCCACCGAAAGGGGCACACCGT
>JBQGDU010000535.1:0-8795 GCA_052039245.1 Aeromicrobium sp.
GCGACGGATCCCGGCGTTCTCCGTCGCGCTCGTGATCGGGTCGGTGCTGGGGGTGCTCGCGACGGCCGCGGCCGCCGCCCGCGGAGTGATGTTCCCGGCACCGTGGACCACGGCGCGGATGCGGGAGACCGCCGCAGGACATCTCGCGGACGGTGCGTCGGGCATGCTGCACCAGGCGCTCAACGGGATCCCGGTCAAGGTGTACGCGCGCATCGCCGGGGAGGCCGGGATCGAGACGTGGCAGCTCGCCGCGTGGACTCTGCTCGAGCGCGGACTGCGGCTCGCCGTCATCGCCGGGGTGCTGTACGCGCTCGCCCGCCTGCTGCACCCGTGGCTGCGTCGGTTGTACGGGCCGTACCTGGTGTGCGTGACGGTCGGGTTCCTCATCGTCATCGGCATCATCGTGCGGGCGTGGTCCTGAGCCTGGGCATGGCGGGGCGGGCCTGACTTCGATGGGCCGTCACCGGCTCCTTCGTCGCGGCGCCGGCTACTCCCCCGAGCACTCCGTGCAGGGGGTGCCCCCGAGCCCGCGGGGCCCGGTCCAGGTGACAGCCCGTTCCCGAGTCGCCGCGTGCGCTGACGCGAGCCCCGCGACGACCACGCCGTGGACGCGACGCTAAGCGCTTGCTTAGCAGAGTGTGTAGTCTCGGGCCATGCGCGCAGCCCAGATCACCTCGCTCGACGGTCCCTCCGCAGTCCAGGTCGGTGACGTCCCCGACCCCACCCCCGGCGACGGCCAGGTGCTGATCCGGGTCCGCGCCGCCGGCGTGGCGTTCCCGGAGGTGCTGCAGTCACGCGGCCTCTACCAGCTCAAGCCCGACCTGCCCTTCGTGCCGGGCGCCGAGGTGGCCGGCGAGGTCGTCGCCGCGCCGGACGGCTCGGGGTTCTCCACCGGTGACCGTGTGACGGCCCTGCCCTTCCTGGGCGGGTTCGCCGAGCTCGCCCTCGCCCAGGTCGACTCCGTCTTCCCCCTGCCGGACGACGTGTCCTTCGAGGCGGGCGCCGCTCTGCCGTTCAACTACCTCACCGCGTACTTCGCACTCATCGAGCGCGGGCACCTCGCCGAGGGAGAGTCGGTCCTCGTGCACGGGGCCGCCGGAGGCGTCGGGACCGCCGCCATCCAGATCGCCAAGGCGTTCGGCGCCGGACGCGTCGTGGCCGTCACCTCCACCGCCGAGAAGGGGGCCGTGGCGGTCGAGGCCGGAGCCGACGAGTACGTCCTCGCCGACGGCTTCCTCGACGCGGTCAAGCAGTCCGGCAAGGTCGACGTCGTCGTCGACCCCGTGGGCGGTGACCGCTTCACCGACTCCCTGCGCTCACTCGCGGACGACGGCCGTCTGCTGGTCATCGGCTTCACGGCGGGTCAGATCCCCGAGGTCAAGGTCAATCGGCTGCTGCTCAACAACATCAGCGTCGTCGGCGTCGGCTGGGGCGCGTACGCACTGGGCCGCCCGGGGCACGTCAAGCGCGAGTGGGACGCCATCGCCCCGCACGTCGCCTCCGGCGCGCTCACCCCGCCGATCGGCGGCACGTTCGGCCTCGACCAGGTCAGCGAGGCGCTGCTGACCATCGACGAGCGGCGCGCCACCGGCAAGATCCTGCTGACCCCCTGAGGGCGCAGCTGCTCGCCTCCGTGAGACTGGGCCCATGAGCTGGTTCCTGCTCCTGACCCCCGCCCAGACCACCGGGATCCTCCTCGAGGGCCTCGACGTCGTCGCCGGCCGCGTCCTTCCCGAGACGGACGCGACGTTCGCCGACGCCGACGTCGCGCGGGCTGCCTTCGGGCACGCCGCACCTGCCCGCGGCGCCGGGGCGTTCGTCGACTTCCTCCTGCTGCCCGACGACCTGCCGGTGCTGGACGTCCGCGACGGCGAGCTGGCCCCCACGCGTGTGCCCTCCGGTGCGTCGTACTGGCGGATGGAGGCCGACGGCGCACGACATCTCATCAGCCACTTCGACACCCCGGCCTTCGGCTGGCGCAACATGCGCGGCGACGTGTGGCCGGCGAGCGAGGTGGGCCTGCGGGCGCGCTGGAACGGGCTCGACGTCGTGGCAGCGTTCGAGCACGGTCACGACCCGGTGGTCAGCCCGATGGGCGAGGGCGGCGACCCCGGCCCCGACGGCGACGGACTGCGTCTGCACCTCATCGCCCGCGCCGGCGAGGACGAGGAGCCGCCGGAGGGCTTCGCGTGGACCAAGACCCGCATCTCCCGACGGACCGTCCCGGTCGACGAGTGCGAGCTGTACGAGCGCGTCTCGCTCGTGGTGCACGAGGGGGCGCCCGGACGGGTCCTGGACGTCACCGACGGCAAGGCGACCCTCCTGCTCGAACGAGCGGTCGAGGGATCGCGCGAGCTCGCGCCGGACTGGCACGACGTTCGGGTGCCCGTGGATTCGCTGCCGGACGTGCTGACGCGAGAGGTGCCGCGGACTCGGGACTGACGGGGTGCGCGGGCCGTCATCCGGTGGCCCGGTGACGTGGCCTCGATACGCTCGCTCCTTCGTCGCATCGCACTCGGCCACCGAGACCCGCCGCATCGCACCCGACCACCGAGACCCGCCCGACAAGAGCCTCGCGACCTCCCCGCACCACGTGAACAACCCACCCCTCGCCGGTCGAGTAGGCGCCGGGGCGTGGAACGAGCCCCCGACGCCGTATCGAGACCAGCCCCCTCCCCCACCACGTGGACCGGGCCCCCACGACACACCCGACCAGCGGGGCCTTCTAGCCCGGACGTTCGAGGAACGAGAGCTGGGCCGTCTTGTGGCCGAGGTCGACCACCGGGCCCGGGACGAAGCCGACGATCCCGGCACGGCGCCGGGACTTCTCGTTGCGGACGTCCGGCTCGCCGACGACCCGACGCACTGCCGGGTCCGCGAACACCACGCCCATCAGGTGGGCGGTGAGTGCGGCGGTGAACCCGGGTCGGCGCTCGCCCTCCGCGATGAACAGATGCACCCCGAGGTCGCCGTCCCGCACGTCGTACGCCTCACCCACCGGGTCGTGCTGGGGCTCGTAGGTCTGGAAGATGGCCACCGGGACGCCGTCCTCGTGCACCAGGTAGGCGTGGTGGGAGTCCAGCGAGTCGAGGAAGGCGTAGACGTCACGCACCTCCTCCAGCGACTTCTCCGTCATCCCCCAGTAGAACGCTCGCTCCTGCCTCACCCAGTCGTGGATGAGCTCGGCGTCGGTCTCGGGGCGGACAGGGCGCAGGGTGAACGTCATGGCTGCTCCATCGGTGCCGCGCCGCCGGCGGCCCACACGTCGGTCTCGTCGGGAACGGTCCATCGGCTCTCCGCGCGATCGGCCAGGCTCCACACCAGCCGGGCCACCGGTCCGCGCCAGACGGCGTCGGCCACCCCCGGGTCGCCGAGGCCGGGCAGGCTGGACGTCGACAGGACGCAGTTGTCGTCACCGCTGAGCGGAACGACCGCTCCGCCCTCGGTCCGGAAGACGTGCGTCGCGCCCCACGTGTCGGGGTGACCCGCAGCGGCCACCTCCTCCAGCGACCTCGCGAGCTCGTGCACGAGATCGATGCCGAACGGCGCGCCCTCGGCCATCCACCGATCCAGGGCCAGGGCGATGCGCGGCTCGGGCAGGAGCCACGGCTCGAACAGGGCGGGAAGACCGCTCGGCGCGGCCAACCCCGCCAGCGCCTCGGAACGGGCCAGCCGTCGCACCAGCGCGGACCGCACCGCCGCGAACGCCGCCGCCCCGCGCGAGTCGACGTCCATGTGCCCGTCCCACGCCAGGAGGCGCTCGCGGAGCTCCTCCGCGTCGTCACCCTCGGGCCGGGCCTCGGCCAGCCGGGACTGCCAGTGGAGTGCCGGCAGGAGCAGGGTGTCGGCGTGCAGCGCGAGACCGTCCTGGACGGTCAGGTCCTGGCGGTCCGTCAGCAGCTGCTCCAGTCGTCGCGCCCGATGGGGCGGGGCGAAGTGCGCATCGCCCCATCGATCCGCCTGTGCGCCGGGGCGTTGGTTGGCCAGCACCACGACGCCGTCGTGCGGCAGCTCCTGGACGGGATGATCGACCCACCCGATCCAGTCACCGTCGACGCGGTGCGGCACGCGTCCCACCACCTGGCGCAGCACCGTGCCGTGCACATCGGCCACGACGACGTCGTTGACCGGGTCCACCCACGCGTCGAGGGCCGAGCTCACGTCCTCCGCCGTCCGGGCGTGCAGCAGGGGCAGCAGGGATCCGAACCCGTGGTCGCGGGCCACCCACGGCGTCGCCCGCAGGACCAGACCGCGCCCCTCGTCCGGCCCGCCGATCACTACCGGCCCGAGTCGCGTCACGATGACGTCGCCGTCGGCGTCGCAGGACTCCCAGCCGAGACCCAGGTCCGCCTCCACCTCGCCGTCCTCACCGCGCAGCAGCACGTCGACGACGTCCTGCGCGTCGGCCATCGCGTTGGTGATGGCCCAGGCCACCGATCCGGTGTGCCCGAAGTGCTGGACTCCCGGCACTCCGACGATGGTCAGCCCGACGACGTCGACGTCATCGGTGCGCAGGCGGACCTTCTGGTAGATGCCGGGCACCGTGAGGATGCGGTGCGGGTCGGCTCCGATGAGCGGGCGGCCCGAGGCCGTGCGGTCCCCGCCGACGGCCCACGCGTTGCTGCCGGCCACGGCCGGAGCCTCGTGGGCGAGGGCGAGCACCGCGGCCGGACCGAGCGTGCGGGTGACGTGGCGGCGCCACAGCTGGTGCCCGAGCGAGCCGAAGAGCGCGTGGTGCAGGGAGAAGACCGCGACCGGAGTCCAGGGCTGCCACGAACCTCGAGCCCGATCCCCTGGCCGAAGACCGGCGTCGACGCCCTCGGCGTAGGCAGCGACGAACTCCCGCGTCCGCGGCTCCAGTCGCTCGAAGGCGAGCCGCGCCGTCGTGACCAGCATCGAGCGTCGGGCGAATTCGTCGAACGGGTCACCGCTCGTACCCTCGGCGAACCGTCGGTCGGCCTCCAGCTGGCGACCCCGCTCGCCGGCCGTGGCACGACCCTGGGCGAACGCCAGCGCCGTCGTCGTCTTCCCCCGGACGTCGAGCAGGGTCACCGCTCCTCGTGCACGGCGAGCGGGTTCGCGAGGGTCCCGGCGAACATCAGCGACTCGGCCTGGTCGGCGAGGTCGACCATCTCGAGCGTGTTGCGCAGCTGCAGGCGGTTGAGGCACGAGTGGTCGAACTCCTCGACGAACAGGTCGTACCGCGAGAACGTCTGCGCGAGCTCGGGATGGTCGGCCTGCAGGTCGCGCAGGCACCGTGCCGCAAGCCCCCAGAACGTGGCACCGTCGAGCACGCCGTCCTCGGCGAGGTCGGCGGCGAGGAAGCGCAGGAAGCCGTCGACGACGTCGGTCAGGATGCTCAGCACCTGCGTGCCCTCCGGCACCTCGGCCCGGATCCGCTCGATGCCCTCGGGCAGCGGGCGGCCCCCGAGCACCGCGACCTCCTCCCCGACGTCCTTCATCAGGATGCGCACCGGCACGTGCTCCTCGAGCACGAGGATGACGTTCTCCCCGTGCGGCATGAACACGAGGTCGTGCGCCCAGAGGCAGTGCGCGAGCGGGCGCAGGTAGGCGTCGAGGTAGCGGCGCACCCAGTCCGCCGGGTCGAGGCCGGAGGCGGCGACGAGCGCGGCGGCGTGCCCACGGCCGTGCCGGTCGCGGTGCAGCAGCGACGTCATCGTCGCGGCCCGCTCGGTGGGCGCCAGACGACTGCCGGGGCTCTCGCGCCACAGCGCGGAGAACATCGTCTGGTACGGAGAGCGACCGGGACGCTGCTGGTAGACGCCCCCGGTGTACCCGACGGCGGCGCGTTCACGCAGGACGTCGAACCCGCACGAGCGCAGCTCCTCATCGGCCGCGACGATGCCCTGGACCCAGTCGTTGATGGCCGGCGTCGCGCCCATGTAGTGCGGCGACAGGCCCCGCATGAAGCCCATGTTCTGGATGGACAGCGCCGTCTTGACGTAGTGCCGCTCCGGCCGGGAGACGTTGAAGAAGGTGCGGATGGACTGCTGGGGCCGGTAGGCGTCACGGCTCGTGCCGAGCGGCACGACGTCACGGCGGGCGACGTCGGCGGCGAACGTCACCGCCAGCTTGTTGACCCACTGCCACGGGTGCGCCGGGACGAGCAGGTAGTCGTCGGGGTCGAGGCGCAGGTCGGCCAACCGGCCATGCAGCGCGGCGAGCTCCGTGGCGTCGAGCTCGGCGGCGTACAGCGACGCCTCGTCGATGCCGTCGCCGCACGCCAGCACCGCGTGCTCACGCCGCACCCCGAGCCAGACGAGCCGGACGTCGCTCCCGGTCTCCGGCGTGTAGGCCCGGTAGTCGTCGAGCCCGAACCCGATGCGGCCGTTGTTGGCCACGAACGCCGGGTGCCCCTCGGTCATCGCACCCTCGATGATCTGCAGGTCGGCATGAACGAGGTCGGCGGAGGTGAGGGTGTGGTGCGTGTCCTTCCAGGCGGCGGCCGCGAGCGTCGCGCTCAGCTCCTCCAGGTACGTCCCGAGGAGCTGCTCGGGGATCCCGAGGTCGGTGTGCAGCTCGGCCACGAGCTCCAGCGCGTCCGGCTCGACCACCTCACCGGCGTGGGCCCGGAGCACCGACCACGGGTCGACGACCCAGTGGTCGAGCTCGTGGCAGTGGGCGTGGAACCGGTACGTCGAGTCGCCCGCCCGCACCTCGTACGAGCCGGCCTCACCCGGGAGCGGACGCGGAGCGACGAGCCGCTCGTGGGAGAACTCGGCGATGGCCTTGGCCACCAGGCGACGGTGCGCCCGCTGCATCGTGGCCGGCTCGAGATGGTCGGCGACGTCCAGCCGGCTCGTGGTCTGGGTGTCGGGCAGGACGGTCGAGGTCATGCGATCTCCTGACGGCCGAGCGGGCTCTCGGCGAATCGTTCTCGCGAGCACAGGCTCAGGGCGGCACGCTTGTCGGGAAGGTCGACGACCCGATCGACGACGAACCCCGCGCGAGCGTTCATCGCGGCGATCGCGGCGTTGCGCTCGTCGGGCTCGACGACGACGCGCCGGACCCGCGGGTCCTCGAAGCAGTACGCCATCACCCCGGCGAAGACGCGGCGGGTGAAGCCCGGCACCGGCTCCTCGGTGGGCGCCACGAGCACGTGCATGCCGAGGTCACCCGGCTCGGCGTCGTACCGACCGGCGAGCGGCGAGTGCGCGGGGTCGTAGGTCTCCGCCAGGAAGGCCGGCACGCGATCGACGCGGCCGAGCCAGGCGTCGTGGTGCGGGTCGGCGGCGATGGCCTCGTACTCGGCTCGGACCTGCCTGCGGGTGGCGCCCTGCATCTGCCAGAAGCGCGAGCCGGGGTCGGTGACCCACTGGTGCAGCATCGCCAGGTGCAGGTCGAGGTCGAGCGGCTCGAGCGTGACGCCGGGGACGGCGGCGGGGGTGCCGGGCTGGGGGTACCGCGCTGCACGCGGCGCAGCGGAGGGCTCGGAGGGCTCGGAGGGCTCGGAGGATGGGCGGCAGGAAGCGGTGGCGGTGCGGTTCATCGGCGGTCTCCTGTTCCGACGCTGTGGCGGTCGACGACCCCGGGGCCGAAGGACTGGAACGCGATGCGCTCCTCCACCGGGTACACCTCACGGCCGACGACGTCGTTGATGATGATCGAGCTGCGGTACGCCCCCATGCCGAGGTCGGGAGCGACGAACCCGTGCGTGTGCTCCTCGGCGTTCTGCACGTGGACCGTGCCGGCGTCGTCGATCGTGTAGGTCTCCGAGACGTCGTACCGTCCCCGGTCGTCCCATCGGATGCGGTCGCGCAGCGGCTCCACGAACCGCGGCACCTGCGCGCGGTACCCGGTGGCGAGCACGAGGGACTCGGTGCTCGTCCGGAAGGGAGCGCTCGTCTCCGCGTGGTGCAGGTCGAGGTCGTAGCAGCCGGCGGCGGGGTTCCACGACGCGGCGGTGAGCGTGGTGCCCGTGAGGAGGTCGGTGGTGACCGGCTCGGAGACGCTCTTGCGGTACAGCGTGTCGAAGATGTCGTCGACGAGGTCGCCGCTGATGCCCTTGTAGAGCGGCTTGTGCTCGGTCACCAGCCGGTCACGCGTCGCCGCCGGCAGCGACTGGAAGTACCTCGTGTACTCCGGCGACGTCATCTCCAGCGTCAGCTTCGTGTACTCCATCGGGAAGAAGCGCGGCGAGCGTGTCACCCAGCTGAGGTGGTACCCGAGGGTGTCGACGTCCTCCAGCAGGTCTCGGTAGATCTCCGCGGCGCTCTGCCCGCTGCCGACGATCGTGATGGAGTCGCTCCCCTGCAGCTCGTGCTTGCGCGACAGGTAGTCGGCGCTGTGCAGCACCGGACCACGTGCCCGGGCGTCGGGGCTCGTCTGCCCGGCGGCCCCGGCGGGGACCCCGGTCTCCGGGCGGGAGACGACAGAGTGCTCGAGGAGGTCCCGTGCTGCGTCGGGAACATGTGGCGCCGTCCCGGTGCCGAGCACGAGGTGACGGCCGCGGTGGGTCTCGGTGCCGTCGGGCGTGAGGGCCTCGACGACGTACGTGTCGGGTCCGTGCGGCGACGTCTCGGCGGTGATGCGTTCGACGTGCCGGCCGAGCAGGACCGATCCCAGCTCGGCGGCGGCCCAGCGGCAGTACGCGTCGTACTCCGCGCGGAGGGGGTAGAAGCTCTCCCGGATGTAGAACGGATAGAGCCGCCCGGTCCGCTTGAGCCAGCTCAGGAACGAGTAGGGCGACGTCGGGTCGGCCATCGTGACGAGGTCGGCGAGGAACGGCACCTGCAGCGTCGCGTCGGGCAGCATCATGCCCGGGTGCCAGCTGA
>JBQGDU010000536.1:0-2778 GCA_052039245.1 Aeromicrobium sp.
GCGCAACGGCCGGGCGCCGCGCTCGGGCGGGCGTGCGGCGAAGAAGTCGGAGGCGCGGGCCGATGGCTGAGGAACGGGACGGCAGCACCTCGGTGCTGGACCAGCTGCCCACCGACCGCCTGAAACAGGCCGGTCAGCTGCTGTTGAAGGCGGCCGCCGACCGTGCGGTCGGCGCCGCGATGAACCAGGTGGAGGGACTCACCGAGCGGCTGACGGGCGTCGCCGAGAACGGCGGGACGGGTCTGGGTGCGGCCCTCGGCGGAGGTGGCTCGGAGGAAGGGGGCAATCCGGTGACGAACGCGGTGAAGGGCGGATTCTCGGCCGTCAAGGACAAGGTGATGGGGGCCGTCGGGCTCGGCGACGACGACTCCGAGGACTCCGAGGGCGGCTCCGGCGGCGGTGGTTCCGGCGGGGGCCGCGGCAAGTTCAAGTTCATGAACATCGTCGAGCACCTCGACGTCGGTGTCCCGGTGCGGGTCGCCTACGACCAGTGGACGCAGTTCGCGGACTTCTCGACCTTCATGAAGAAGGTGCAGTCGGTCGACCAGGAGTCCGACGAGAAGACGAACTGGAAGGCCCAGGTGTTCTGGTCGAAGCGCACCTGGAGCGCGACGATCATCGAGCAGATTCCGGACACCCACATCATCTGGCGTTCGCAGGGTGCCAAGGGTTATGCCAACGGGTGCGTGTCGTTCCACGAACTCGCGCCGAACCTGACCCGCGTCGTGCTGATCCTCGAGTACTACCCGGTCGGCCTGTTCGAGAAGACCGGCAACATCTGGCGCGCCGTCGGCCGCCGGGCCCGGCTGGAGTTCAAGCACACCGGCCGGCACGTGATGGTCGAGACCCTGCTCAAACGCGAGGAGCTGGAGGGCTGGCGCGGGGAGATCCGCGACAGCGAGGTCGTCAAGACCCACGAGGAGGGGCTCGAGGAGGAGCGCGAGGCCGAGTACGACGACGAGGACGCCGAGTACGACGACTACGAGGACGCCGAGTACGACGACGACCTCGACGACGACGACCACGACGACGACGACCTCGCTGAGGACGACGACCTCGCCGACGAGGAACCGGTCGAGGACGACGACTACGCGGAGGAGGACCTCGACGAGGACGACCTCGCCGACGACGAGGCCGTGGACGAGGAACCGGCCGACGAGCCCGACCCGGAGTACGACGACGCCGAGTACGACGACCCCGAGTACGACGACGCCGAGCCGGAGGAGGCCGAGGCCGAGGAGCCCGAGCCGGAGGAGGACAGCGGCCGACGGGTCGGGAGCCGTCGCCGTCGCACGGCGGGCTCCCGTGCCTGACCCGGCCCGGCACCTGCGAACGGAGGGACGGACACCGTGACCGTCAGCCAGCGACAGGGGGGCGGCGGTCGCGTCGACCGTGCCCCGCAGGGCGACCTCGCCCAGGTCATAGACCTGATCCTGGACAAGGGTCTCGTCATCGACATCTTCGTGAAGGTGTCGCTGGTCGGGATCGAGCTCGTCACGATCGACGCCCGCATCGTCGTCGCCAGTGTGGACACCTATCTGCGGTTCGCGGAGGCCACCAACCGCCTCGACCTGCACCAGAAGGGCGGCAAGGACCTCGGCGAGGTCGTCAGCGGCATCTCGGAGGGCGGCTCGAAAGGGGTCTCGAAAGGAGCCACCAAAGGAGTGATCGAGGCGGGCAAGGAGAAGTTCGACGACCTCCGGGGTGAGCGTCGCTCACGGAAGGAGAAGAGCGGGTGAGCAGCGCGACCTACGTCTACGCCGTCGTCGCCGCCGACATCGACCTGCCCGAGGGGCTGACCCCCGTCGGGGGCGGTGAGGAGGTGGCGGTGATCGACCACGGGCGGCTCGCCGCAGTCGTCAGCGACGTCCCGCGCGACGCCCCGCTGGGCAGCCGCGAGGACCTCCTGGCCCACGAGCGCACCGTGAACACCCTGGCCGGGAGCACGACCGTGCTGCCGATGCGGTTCGGCGGCGTCGTCGACGACGACCGCGCCGTCGTCGACGAGCTCCTCGCCGCGCACCAGGAGTACTTCGCCTGGGCGCTGGAGCAGCTCGACGGCTGCCGGCAGTTCGTGCTGACCGGCCGCTACGACTCCGACCGCCTGGTGGCGGGCATCGTCGAGGCCGACCCGGAGATCCAGCAGCTCGGTGAGGCCGTGCGCGGCAAGGACCCGGACGCCACGTACTACGAGCGCATCCGGCTCGGTGAGGCGATCGCGGGCCACGTCGAGCGCATCCGGTCCGACGACGCGGACCTCGCCGTGGAGCGGCTGGGCCCGTTCGCGGTCGCGACGTCGGTGAAGGAGCCCGCCGCCGAGGACGGCGCCGTCGAGCTGGCGCTGCTGGTGCACCGCGACCGGGTCG
Source organism: Aeromicrobium sp. (assembly GCA_052039245.1). Lineage (GTDB taxonomy): Bacteria > Actinomycetota > Actinomycetes > Propionibacteriales > Nocardioidaceae > Aeromicrobium. Next base: position 2,367 of record JBQGDU010000536.1, read on the forward strand.
GCGACTTCGAGCAGGCCGTCGACGCGCTCGGCGACGAGTGGGACGAGCGGGTGCGGCTGCGCCTGATCGGCCCGGTCGCACCGTACGACTTCCTGCCCGAACCACCGGAGGCCGAGGGCTGATGGGGCTCTTGCGCGGCCTGCTCGGGCTGCCGCTCGCACCGCTGCGCGGCGTCGTCTGGGTGGGGGAGCAGCTGCAGGAACAGGCCCATGCCCGGCTCTACGACCCGGTCGCGGTGCGCCGGCAGATCGACGAGGTCGAACGGGCCTACGAGCAGGGGGAGATCTCCGAGGCCGACCGCGACGCGCGTCAGGAGGTCCTGCTGGCCCGGCTGACGGGGCGACCGGGGGACGGCCGTGGCTGAGCCGGAGGACCGGCCGGCCGACGCGCGACCGCGTCGTCGCAGGTCGGG
>JBQGDU010000537.1:0-4842 GCA_052039245.1 Aeromicrobium sp.
GGGACCTGCTGAGGGGGCCGGAGCACCTGCACCGCACCATGGGTTCGACCATGCCCGAGCTCCGGGCGGCCACGAAGGACTTCGTGGAGACCCGCATCATCACCGATCCCGACGCGCTTCCGCAGACGTGGGAGGGCAAGCGGGTCTTCCCCGAGGGACGGACCGGCGAACCTCGGGGGCCGCGCATGGCGCTCTTCGCCCTCAAGCAGACCCTCCGGCACTGGCGCCGACCGATCCCGCAGGGCAACCTCGACCGTCCGCAGGTCGAGCTCGCCGCGTCCGACGCGACGTGGTGGCGCGTGCCCGCCTGGGACTCCGCGCTCATCTCCAGCGCCGACGGTCGCGGCAAGTCGGTGTACCGCCGGGACCGCGCCACGTTCCGTCGTCTGCTCCGGGAGAGCTGGCGGCTGCACCGCCAGCTGGAGCAGCGTTGGCCGCAGCTCGCCCGCGAGTACCGCGCCGCCCTCCCTGAGTTCACGTCCCAGGACGCGTGGCGCTCGACCTTCACCGACCCTCGATGAGGGTGCTCCCCCGGCGGGGTGGGGCGTCGACCCGTCCCGGGGGTGTGCGCGGTGTCGCCCTGCTCATGGTGACCCTCTTCGGGGTCCTCACCCTGTGGGCGACGCTGACGCCTCCGTTCTCGACCGTCGACGAGCCCCGACACTTCAACTCCGTGCTCCGCCTGGCGCAGGGGGGCGGCTGGCCGCCACCGCAGACGGCGCCCATGCTCGAGGGGACGACCCGAGCCGCGGCCGAGTCGCGCGAGGGAGTGGCGCCGCAGGAGCGCTCGTCGGCGCTGGCGCTGGACGCCCCGGACTACGACACCGTGAAGCCGGACTGGATGACGCAGCACCCGCCCACGTACTACGCCGTCACGGCCGTGGCGGTGCGCGCGGTGGACCTGCTGACCCCCGGCGAGCAGCGCTGGGACCAGACGATGCTGGTGATGCGGCTCGTCTCCTGCCTCATGACGGTCGCCGCGGTGCCGTTCATCGCGCGGTCGGTGAAGCTCGTGACGGGGAGCGACCCCGCCGCGCTCGTCGGCACGTCGATCGTCCTGCTCCTGCCCCAGCTGTTCAACATCCACAGCCTGGTGACGAACGACTCGCTGGTGATGCTCCTCGGCGCCGTGCTGATGTGGGCGTGCGTGCGTGCGTACACCCGACCCAAGACGCTCCTGTCCTCGGCGGTGGTGGGCGGGCTCGCACTGGGCGTCGGCCTCCTCACCAAGGGCCTCATGCTGCCGGCGGTCCCCGTCCTCGCCCTCTTCCTGCTGCTCGCCGGTCGACGGGCGGGGAGTGGATGGCGGACGCGGTTCTGGATCCCGCTGCTCGGCGGGGTCATCGCGTTCGTCATCGGCGGATGGTGGTGGGTGCGCAACATCGTGGTGTACGGCCAGATCCAGTCCAGCAACTACGGCGACAACCGTGGCGAAGGTGTCTACGAGGGGTACAGCCATCTCGGCTTCGCCGAGATCGCCGTCGGTCGCCTGATCCGGACCTTCTGGTCCTCGATCCCGCCCACCCTGTTCTACGACGCCTGGGTGCCCCTCCTGCTGACGGCGCTGCTGCTCGTCGTCGTGGCGACCGCCCTGGTGTGGTCACGTCACCGTGGCCTGCTGCTGCTGACCGCGGTCTACCCGGCGCTCGTCGCTGCGCTGTTCACGTACAACGCATGGCAGGTGTACCTGAACTTCGGTGTGATCGCCGGCATCCAGGGGCGCTACCTCTACAGCGGGATGGTCTTCTTCGCGCTCGCGCTCGGGCTCGCGTGGCAGGAGGTCGCGCGCCGGGTCGGACCGGCCGCGGGCATCGTCGTCGCCGCCCTGGTGATGACGTGGGCGGCGGTCACGATCGCCGCCAGCTACCTGTTCGCCTTCCGGGTCCAGTGGGTGCCTCGGGCCGAGTCGTGGCGCGATCGGTACACCGCGATGGTCGACGTCACGGCCCTCCCGGCCTGGGCCCACGTCGCCGTCGTGCTGCTCACCGCCGCAGCGGGACTCGCACTGGCCGTCACCGTGCTGCGTTCGGCAGCCGCCCGTGAGGTCCCTGCCTGAGCGGAACCACGTCGTGTCGATCGGCCGATTCGTCGGACACGACGCTCCGATGCACGTACCGTCGAGTAGCCATGCCGCGCGACAGGGCCGCGGCGCTCTTCTCGGGGGTCCAGGTGTCGTCGTCGCTCGCTCGTCCAGGTCGTCTCGTCCTGCTCGTCGCCCTCGCGGTCTGCGCGGCGATGCTGAGCCCGGTGGACGCCGGCGCGAGCACCACGTCGTCCAAGCCGACCGTTCGCTCGGGCAACAGCGGGTACTCCTGGTGGACCGAGCCCCTGATGGCCAGGACCCCTGGCAACTTCTACTTCACCGGCGTCACCGCGGACGGGACGCAGCGCGTCTACCGCTGGGGTCGGACCAAGGCCAAGCGGAAGCTGCACCTGACCTACACGAACCTGCGCAAGAGGCGGGCGGACGACCACAACGCCCCCGCCATCTCGATGGCCAAGGGCAAGCCGTCGCTGGTCTTCTACACCGGCCATCCGGGCACGATGTACGTCCGCAGCACGACGTCCGGGGCGAATCCGGTGCTCGGCAGCAAGCACAAGCGGGCCTTCGGCAAGGAACGCAAGATGCCCTTCGACCGCCCGACCACCTACGCCCAGGTTCTCCGCGACGGCCATCGGGTCGTCGTGCTCTCGCGCTACCTCGGTGGCGGCAAGTCCGGCTGGTACTACGTGACGTCGGCCAACTCCGGACGAACCTGGACCAAGCCGGTCGAGCTGTTCGACAGCGAGTCCCACCAGGCCTACCTGATGGTCCGACCGAAGGACACCGACGCCAAGAGGCTGCACGTGGTGGCCTACTACCACCCGAAGCGGGGTCCGAAGAACGTCATCGGCTACCGCGAGATGGCACTGAGCGACTTCTGGAACAACCGCGCCGCCCGATTCACCGTCGGCTCGATGGAGCCGGTGTGGACGAGTTCCGAGCCGGCCGCCCCGGACACGACCCAGCCCGATCCGGTCGTCACACCCACACCCACACCCACACCCACACCCACACCCACACCCACACCCACACCGGAGGATGACCCGTCCTCCGGGGACGAGTCGACGACACCGGAGGAGGGTCCGGGGGCAGAGCCCTCCGAGCCCCCGGCGCCTGAGGCCGATGCCGACGCCGACGCCCCGGCGCCGCCCCCGGAGGTCGAGCAGGACCCGGCGATGGACCAGCCCCCCGAGGTCATCCCGCCGAGCGCGCGGTCCGTCCGACTGCTCGACGTCGGTGACAAGAACGGCCGGACCATGGTCTTCGGCGCGACGTGGGACGAGACCGACCACGTGCCGGTGTACGTGCAGATGATCAGGCAGCCAGACGGCAGCTGGACCCGGCACACCCTCCGGTCGGCAGGCGGTGTCTACGGCAAGGGCAACGGCAACTACATCCCCGGTCTGACGATGGACGACCGCCGCGGCGTCTCCCGGATCTACTTCGGGTACCGGGCCGGGTCCCGGTGGAACCTCGCCCAGGCCCCGCTCGGCTCGAGTGGTCGTGTGGGGACCCCGAAGGTGCTCCGTCAGTCGACGCGACCCTTGGCGCGACCGGTCACGGTCGGCAAGGACCTGATGTTCCAGCGTCTCGACCGGTACACCTCCTACCGGCAGTACTTCATGAAGGTGAAGACGTTCCGCCTGCGGTGAGACGGACCGAGTCGCGCCGGGACGCACTGTCGTCGGGGCCGCGCCACCTCGTCCGCGGCGGACCGAAGCGGGTCAGGACGCCGGTCGCGTGCTCAGCAACGATGGGGCCACGGCCTCGATCGCGTCCTCGAACGCCGGCGCCAAGGTGCGGGCGAAGGCGGCCGAGAAGTGTCGGCGGTCCCGGAACGAGACGAGGTTGCCGATGAGCACCGAGCACGTGCCGTCCGGGCAGTAGAACCGCGTGAGGTCGACCTCGTGGACGGAGTCGTCCTGTCCGACGACGTCGGCGAACGGAGAGGTGTCGGCGAACAGGTCCTCCATCGCGACGTTGCACTCGGCGATCCCGTCCCGGCCGACCCGCTCGATGCACGCCGGTGGGCCCTCCACGTAACGCGGCCCGGCGCGCATCGCCAGCACCTGGATGCCGGCGTCGGCGAGTCGACGCCACGCGGCCACCTGATGAGGATCGAGCGACTCGCCCCCGCCCTTGACCAGCGGGCGGACCTCGGTGCCCTCGACGACGACTGCCTCCGGGCGCATCTTCAGGATCTGGGACAGGACGTCCTCGTTCCAGTCGCGGCAGCCCTGCTTCTCCGCGTCGACCTGCAGCGGACAGGACCCGCGCGACGTCGCACGGACGGTCCAGTCCTGGCGTTCGCCGGCCGCCATCACCATCGGCTGCCACATCAGTCCTCGGGACCCGCCGACGAGGAGCACCGTGGGTCCGTCGCCCTCCGGGCCGTCACACCACTGGACCTCCTTGGCGTCGCCACGGTGGTTCTGCCAGCACTTCGATCCCATGCCGGGCTCGCTGTCGCGCGCAGCGACGTCGAGAGGGGGACCGACCGGCAGCTGGTAGTCGTCCTGGGCGGTGCCGGGGTCGCGCACCGCCTCCGCCCCCGGGTAGTCCTCGACCGTGTACGCGGAGACGTTCAGCGCCCGCTCGACCTGGTCGTCGACCCGCACGGCCCCCGAGGAGAGGAGCACGGCGCCCACGCAGGCGACAGTGACGGCCGGCGCCAGCACGACGCGCGGTCGCCACGTCCGCGCCCGCAGCGCCGGCACGGAGACGAGCCGGTGGGTGAGCCAGGCCGCGACCACCGAGACGGCCAGGATCATCACGGCCGACCGCGGTCCCACGACGTC
>JBQGDU010000538.1:0-5593 GCA_052039245.1 Aeromicrobium sp.
CCGGCACGTTCGTGATGCGTCCGACGTCCACACCTGTCCTCGACGGGCGTCTGTTCACCAACCGCGGCCTCGGCGATCTTCGATACGTCCTGATGGGCCTGCACTACGTCTCCGGTGCGGCCTGGAACTGGTTCGTCGACACGGTGGACACCGGCGGCCTGGGTCGCGCGGTCTCGGCGCCGCAGCTGCTGGACGAGATCTGGTCCCGCGAGCCAGACCGGGACGCCCCTCTCCTGGTGCCCTACTTCTCCGGAGCACGCACTCCCCACTTCGACGACGAGGCACGCGCGACGTGGAGCGGGATGACGCTCAGCACGACCCGCGCGGACCTCGGCTACTCCGTGCTCGAGAGCAACGGATTCGGTGTGCGACAGATCATCGACGCGATGGATGAGGTGGGCGGTGGCCGGGCCACCGCGGTACGCCTCGCGGGTGGTCCGGCGACGTCGTCGCCCTGGTGCCAGTTGCAGGCCGACGCATCGGGCATCGCGGTCGAGCGGGTACCCAACGCGGAGGCCACCACGCTGGGCGCTGCCATCACCGTCCTCGTCGGGATCGGAGCCTACGACTCCACCGAGTCCGCGAGCCTGCTCTGCGTCGGCACCCCCGAGTCCTTCACCCCACGTCCCTCGACCGGACGACGTTTCGCGGAGCGTCGCGACGCCGCACTCGATCTCTACCACCGCACGAAAGGTGCCCGCCATGTCTGACCTGCTCGCCCGTGCCTGCCCCCTGGCTCAGCTCAAGCTCGACGGCCCGGTTCGCTACCTGCTCGTGGGTGGCACCGTCCGCGCGGGTGCGGACTTCGCCACGGCCTCCTCGATCCTCGTGGACGACGGGGTGATCGAGTCCGTCGATCCCTCCGACGTCGGAGACGACGTCCCCGTCTACGACCTGGCCGGCGCCACGGTGCTCCCCGGCCTGCACGACACCCACTTCCACATGATGAGCACCGGGGCGAACCGGCGCGCCGTCGACCTCTACGACGCTGGTTCGGTCGAGGGCGTCCTGACGCTGCTCGCCTCGTCACCGCCGGCACCCGGTACCGACTGGGTCATCGCGGGCCAGCTCGACGAGTCCCGTCTCCAGGAGGGGCGAGCACCGACGCTGGCCGAGCTCGATCGCGCCTGTCCGGATCGTCCGCTGTACGTGAATGACCGCGGCCTGCACTACTCGCTCGTGAACTCATCGGCAGCGCAGCTGCTGGGCCTGCTGGACGAGGCCCACGCGCACGACGGGCGGATGCAGGAGCACCTGAGTGGTCTGGCCAAGGAGCGCCTCGGCGCAGTCCTGCCCCCTTCCTACGCGGTGGACTGCTTGCAGTTCGCCGCCCAGTACGCCGCCGACCTCGGACTGACCACCCTCCACGCGATGGAGGGGGGCGAGCTGTTCGACGATCGGGACGTCCAGGTGCTGCGCGGACTCGACGACCGCCTCCCCGTGCGCGTGCACGTGCTCTGGAGCACCGAGGACGTCGAGTCGATCGCCGCTGCCGGGTTCCGGCACGGTGGCGGTGATGTGTGTGCCGACGGCTCGATCGGTTCTCGCACTGCCAGGTTGACGACGGACTATGCCGACGCCCCCGGGGAACGCGGTGTCACCCTGCGCGACGTCGACACCCTCACTGAGATCTTCGGTCGAGCCGAGCGCGACGGCATCCAGTTCGGCGTGCACGCGATCGGCGACGTCGGGGTCGAGGCGGCCGTGACCGCCATCGAACGAGCAGCGGCCCCCGGCAACCCTCTCCGTCACCGCATCGAGCACTTCGGCATGCCGACTGCTGAGGTGATCGAACGAGCGGCCGCCGCTCGGATCGGCATCTCCACGCAACCTGGCTTCGCCTACCTGCGTGGCCAGGAGGACGGCGTCTACCACTCACGGCTGGGCTCCGAGCGCCTCTCCAAGGCCTATCCGCTTCGCTCCTTGCTCGACGCAGGACTCGTCGTGTCCGGTGGTTCGGACAGCGACGTCACCAGTGCCGATCCCTTCCTGGGCATCCACGCGGCCGTCAACCACCCTCAGCCCACCGAGCGCGTCAGCGTCGCCGAGGCGCTCACCATGTACACCGCGTCCGCGGCCTGGATGGCCGGTGGTGAACCGGAGGCCGCGCTCGTGACAGCCGGGGCGCCCGCGGACCTCACGATCTGCTCCGCTGACCCGTTCGAGGTCGAACCCGATCGCCTTCGCACGGTCGCCGCCGTCGCGACGATCGTCGGCGGCCGCTCCGTGGGTCGCTGACCACCACGGCGAGCGATCCCCTCCAGGTCGGCCACGTTCCAGTCAGTTCATCAGCTCCTCACGAATCGAGTCCCAGTGACCTCCAGCCACGCGGGTTCTGCCGCAGCCCTCTCCCCCGCTCAACGCGCACGCGACCTCGCGCGTGCGCGCACGGAGCAGTTCGACGTCGTGGTGATCGGCGGCGGCATCACCGGGTCCGGCATCGCCCTCGACGCACGCTCCCGCGGGCTGTCCGTGCTACTGGTGGAGGCGAACGACTTCGCCGCCGGCACGTCCAGCAAGTCCAGCAAGCTCATCCACGGAGGGCTGCGCTACTTGGAGATGCTCGACTTCTCCCTGGTTCGGGAGGCGCTGAGGGAGCGCAAGATGCTGCTCCACACCCTGGCGCCTCACCTGGTCAAGCCGGTCCCGTTCATCTGGCCCCTCACCCACCGCATCTGGGAGCGCGCCTACCTGGGTGCCGGGCTCGCGCTGTACGACACGATGGGTGGCGCCGGGGCCGTCCCCATGCATCGACATCTCAGCAAGCGCATGATGCGTCGCATCGCCCCAGGTCTGGACCCCAGCGCCTACACCGGCGGCGTGCACTTCTTCGACGCGATCGAGGACGATGCCCGGTACACGATGATGGTCGCTCGCACCGCCGCGACCGAGGGGGCCGCTCTGCTGACCGGCGCTGCGGCGACCCGGTTCGACGTGTCCGACGAGCGGGTGGTCGGGGTCGAGGTGTGCGACAGCTCCTCGGGTGAGCGCTTCACAGTCCGGACCCGTCACGTCGCCGTGGCGGCCGGTCCGTGGGCCGAGCAGGTGCTCGGGCTCCTGCCAGGCGAGGCAGCACATGCCGTGACCGTGCGGCCGTCGAAGGGCATTCACGTGCTCGTGCCCGGCGACCGGATCGACTCCGAGGCCGGCGTCCTCATGCGCACGGAGAAGAGCGTGCTGTTCGTCATCCCGTGGGAGGGGCACTGGATGATCGGCGACACCGACACCGCATGGGAGGAGGATCGCGGCACCCCGCTCGCGACCTCGACGGACGTCGACTACCTGCTGGCCAAGGTCAACTCGGTCCTGTCCCGTCCGCTCTCCCGTGACGACATCATCGGGGTGTTCGCCGGCCTTCGCCCGCTCGTGCACGACGGCAACGTCGTCAACACCACGAAGATCAGCCGCGAACACGTCGTCAGCACACCGATCGCCGGCGTCTCGCTGATCGCCGGTGGCAAGTACACGACCTATCGAGTCATGGCCAAGGACGTGGTCGACGTCGTGGCGCAGGACCTGGGCACCACGGCCACGTCACGCACGCACGAGATGCCGATCGTCGGCGCGGCCCGCTACAGCGAGCTGTCCTCGTCGCCGGACGCCTCGGCGACCCGCGCCGGGATCACGACCGAGGCCTACCAGCGCCTGCTCGATCGCTACGGCGATCTCGTGGAGGAGATCATCGAGCTGATCGAGGCTGATCCGTCTCTGCGCGAGACCCTCGAAGGAGCAGCTCCCTCGTTGCGGGTGGAGGCCGCCTACGCGTTCGCCGCTGAAGGAGCACGCTCCATCAGCGACGTGCTGGAGCGGCGTACTCGCGTCCGCATCCAGGTCGCCGACTCCGGGCTCGGCTGCGTCGAGGACGTGGCCCGCATGGGTGCTGCCGCGCTCGGCTGGTCCGACGAGGAGCGAGACCGACAGGTCGCCGCCTACCGCGCGTCAGCCGTCGCCCAGGACGCCGCCATGGCCGAGGCGACCGACGTCGACGCGCTCCGCGCCTACCGCGAGTCCTTGGCAGGAGCGACACCGACCCCCGATGCATGAGTCGACCACACCGCCTCACACCACCACCTGAAAGGCATCATCCAATGACAGAGTTCATCTTCATGCTCACCCACCAGGACCGCACGGTCAGCAATGCTCGCGAGGCTCTGGAGGTGGCGCTCGAAGCCGGCGTGCAGCACGTCGGCTTTAAGGACGTCGGTGCGACCCCCGAGCTGCAGAAGGAGCTCGCGGGGATCGCTCGGGCTGCAGGGGCGACGACCTACCTGGAGGTCGTGTCAGTCACCGAGGACGACGAGCTGGCGTCGGTGGCCGCCGGCATTGACGCTGGTGTCGACTGGATCCTCGGCGGCCAGTACGCGAAGTCCGCGCTAGAAGTCCTCGGCGGCCACGACGTGCAGTACGCGCCGTTCTGCGGGCGCACCGTCGGCCACCCGAGCACGCTCGAGGGCACGGTCGAGGAGATCGCCGAGGACACCGCCACGCTCACGGGACTCGATGGAGTCGACGGAGTCGATCTTCTGGCCTACCGTCATCAGACGGCGGACATCGCGCAGCTGATCAAGGCCACGGCCGCCCGTTGCGACGGTCGCCTGATCGTCGCAGGTTCTGTCACCTCGGCCGAGCAGGTCCAGGTGATCGCCGACGGCGGAGGCTGGGGGTTCACGATCGGAAGTGCCGTCTTCGACGACCAGCTCGACGCCGCGCCCGGTCTGGCCGCCCAGATCGATGCGGCCCTCGCATACGCTACGAGTTCGCGCTGACGACTCGAACGGAACACCGCCTACTCGAACGGAACACCGCATGGTTCGCCCCTCGCTCGTCGATGAGACTCGAGACAGCATTCTCGGATTCCTCAGCGACGGCTCCTACACCGTCGGCGACCAACTGCCCAACGAGCAGAAGATGGGCGACCAGCTGGGCGTCAGCCGCGCGACGATCCGGGAGGCCTACCGCAGCCTCATCGCGTCGGGATACCTCCAAGCGCGTCGAGGCTCGGGGACGTTCGTGCTGCGTACGCCGAACCAACCCAGCCTCGACAGCTCACGGAGCTACAAGGCGATGATCGCCGAGGCCGGGCTCGAGCCGGGCATCGAGCTGGTGCGGGCCTCGGTGCGCGCCGCGACCCAGCACGAGGCCGACCGCCTCCAGAGAGAGTTCGGGGAGGCCCGTCTGCTGGTCCTGGACCGCATCCACACCGCAGACGGGCACCCCGTCATCTTCAGTCGTGACCGTGTCCCCACCGAGCTGGTGGCTCTCATGACGTTCGGCGACCTGTCCGGCTCGTTGTTCTCGATGATGGAGGAGGTCGATCACGAGCCGCGGAGCGCGCGTGCTCATCTCACGCCGATCCTGGCCGATGAGAAGACCGCCGGACTGCTCGACATCGGCGTGGGCGACCCCCTGCTGCACATCGACGAGGTGGACTTCGACGCCGCCATCGCCCCCGTCCTCTACTCCGAGGAGTGGCACGTCGGCACCGCGTTCCCGTTGTGGCTCAACCGGCGGGTCACCCTCCACAACGATCCCTACTGATCTCGGTCCTGCTCGTCCGACGGCCTGGCCCAGCGACCAGGTCGTGCATCTCGGC
>JBQGDU010000539.1:0-2978 GCA_052039245.1 Aeromicrobium sp.
GAGTGGGCGAGGATGATCAGGTCTCGGTGGTCGAGTAGTCGGCTGGGCGAGGATGATCAGGTCCCGGTGGTCGAGTAGCCCCGCCCGCGACGAAGGAGCAGGGCGGGGCGTATCGAGACCACACAGCCTCCACCGCACCCACCCTCCACCGCACAGGCCCTCCACTGCACACACCGCCCACACACCCAGCCCCTCCCGAAGGAGTCCGATGAACGAGCCCGACGACGTCACCGCCGCCGACAGCCGCCTGTGGGGTGGCCGGTTCGCCGGTGGCCCCTCGCCGGAGCTCGAGGCGCTCTCGCGCTCCACGCACTTCGACTGGCGGCTCGCGACCTACGACCTGCGCGGATCCCGCGCTCACGCCCGGGTGCTGCACGCCGCAGGGCTGCTCGACGACGACGCCCTCGAGCAGATGATCGACGGTATCGACGCACTGGAGTCCGACGTCGTCTCCGGGGCCTTCGCTGCTCAGCCCGGCGACGAGGACGTCCACTCCGCCCTCGAGCGCGGCCTCATGGAGCGGCTGGGCCCCGATCTCGGAGGGCGGCTGCGGGCCGGCCGCTCGCGGAACGACCAGGTGGCGACGTTGTTCCGGCTCTACCTCCGCGACCACGTCCGACAGATCACCCAGCTGGTGACCGAGCTCGTGCAGGCGCTCGCCACCCAGGCCGAGAACCACATCGACGTGGCGATGCCCGGCCGGACCCACCTGCAGCACGCGCAACCCGTGCTGCTCTCGCACCATCTCCTCGCCCACGCCTGGCCGCTCGTGCGCGGCCTCGACCGTCTCTCCGAGTGGGACGCGCGAGTTGCGGCGGACTCGCCGTACGGTTCCGGCGCGCTGGCGGGGTCGTCCCTCGGGCTCGATCCCGAGGCCGTCGCGCGGGACCTGGGGTTCACGGGGTCCTCGGCCAACTCCATCGACGGGACGTCCGCGCGGGACTTCGTCTCAGAGCTCGCCTTCGTCCTGGCGCAGGTCGGCGTCGACGTCTCGCGCCTCGCGGAGGAGATCATCCTCTGGAACACCAAGGAGTTCGGCTTCATCACGCTGCACGACGCCTACTCCACGGGCTCCAGCATCATGCCGCAGAAGAAGAATCCCGACATCGCCGAGCTGGCCCGCGGCAAGGCAGGGCGTCTCGTCGGCAACCTGACGGGCCTGCTCGCGACGCTCAAGGCCCTGCCGCTCGCGTACAACCGTGATCTGCAGGAGGACAAGGAGCCGGTCTTCGACTCGATCGACACGCTGGAGGTGCTGCTGCCGGCGTTCACCGGGATGGTGGCCACGCTCCGCTTCGACACCGCCCGCCTGCAGGAGCTGGCCCCCCAGGGCTTCGCGCTCGCGACGGACGTCGCCGAGTGGCTCGTGCGGCAGGGGGTCCCGTTCCGGGTCGCGCACGAGCTGTCGGGCGAGTGCGTGCGGGTGTGCGAGGAACGTGGCGTCGAGCTCTGGGACCTCACCGAGGAGGACTTCGCGGCCATCTCGCCGCACTTCACGCAGGAGCAGGGATCGGTGCGCGACGTGCTGTCCCTGCGCGGCTCGGTCTCCTCCCGGGACGGTCGGGGAGGCACCGCGCTGAAGCGGGTCTCCGAGCAGCTTGCGGAGCTGCGCGGGCGTCTGGCCTGAGCCTGCTCAGCACGGCCGGTAGCGGCGCTTCGAGAACCCTGCCCGTCTCCTCGTCGCGCCGGACGTCGACGTCGGGGGAGCAGGGACGAGCCTCGGCGGCTGAGCTCCCGGTCACCGGGGTCACGGTCCTAGGGTGGGCGTGTGCAGAATGAGCCGACCGTCCTCGAACGGGCGAGGAGCCTCCTGGGTCGCCGGCTGCAGGGTCACGACGCCGCAGTCACGATCACCGAGGTCGAGGCGTACGGGGGAGTGGAGGACCCTGCCTCGCACGCGTTCACGCGCACGCCCCGGTCCGAGATCATGTATGGCGAGCCGTGGCGTCTGTACGTGTACCGCTCGTACGGCATCCATCACTGTGCCAACGTCGTGACGGGTCCCACGGAGCAGGCTGCTGCGGTCCTGGTCCGAGCCGGCCGCGTCGTCGAGGGGCTGGAGGTTGCGCGTCGCCGCCGTGGCGACGTCCCGGAGGCCCGGCTCGCCCGTGGTCCGGGGAACCTCGCGCTCGCCCTGGGGCTCACCCTCGACGACCTCGGCACCGACCTGCTCGGCGAGGGCCCCGTCCGACTGGGCGATCCCGTGCGCGACGCCGGTCCGGTGAGCGCCGGTCCCCGCGTCGGCGTCTCGCGCGAGGCCGAACGGCCGTGGCGGCTCTGGCTGACCGGGGACCCGACGGTCTCGGCCTATCGGCGTTCTCCCCGCGCCGGAGCGCCCCGTCCCTGAATCCGGTAGGGCGTTCGAGGAGCCGCGCCCTAGGATCGTCAACGACCGACGATCCCCGGGAGGAACACCGTGACCCACGTGCTCGACGACCTGCAGGCGCGCGGCCTCATCGCGCACTCCACCGATCTCGACGCGCTGCGTGCCGAGATGGACGCGGGCCCGATCACCTACTACGTGGGATTCGACCCGACCGCGCCGAGTCTGCACATCGGGAACCTCCTCCAGCTGTTGACCGCTCGGCGGCTGCAGCTGGCCGGACACCGCCCGCTGCTGCTGGTCGGTGGCTCCACGGGCCTCATCGGCGACCCCAAGGAGGCCGGCGAGCGGGTCATGAACTCGCGTGACGTCGTGGGTGAGTGGGTCCAGCGCATCCGTTCCCAGGTTTCGCGCTTCGTGTCGCTGGAGGGGGACAACGGCGCCACCGTCGTCAACAACCTCGACTGGACCGAGGGGCTCGGCACGATCGACTTCCTTCGTGACATCGGCAAGCACTTCCCGGTCAACCGCATGCTGGCGCGCGACGTCGTCCGCAACCGGCTCGAGTCGGGCATCAGCTACACGGAGTTCAGCTACGTGTTGCTGCAGTCCATGGACTACCGCGAGCTCCATCGTCGCCACGGCTGCGTGCTGC
>JBQGDU010000540.1:0-1776 GCA_052039245.1 Aeromicrobium sp.
CGCTGCAGCAGGACCAGCGGGCCGCGGTGCGCTCCCCCGGCCGAGTGGCCGAGGGAGCACTCCTCGTCAGGCTCAGACCGAGAGGCTGCCCAGCACCTCGTTGAAGGTGGCCGACGGCCGCATGCCGGTCGACGCCTTCTCGTCGCTCGGGTAGGAGTAGCCGCCGACGTCCGCCGGTGAGCCCGGCACGGCCAGCAGCTCGTCGACGATGGTCTGCTCGTCGGCACGCAGCTTCTGGGCGATCTCGGCGAAGGCGGCCGCCAGCTCGGCGTCCTCGGTCTGCCGGGCCAGCTCCTCGGCCCAGTACAGCGCGAGGTAGAAGTGGCTGCCACGGTTGTCGATCGTGCCCAGCTTGCGACCCGGGGAGCGGTCCTCCTGCAGGAACGTGCCCGTAGCGCGGTCCAGCGTGTCGGCCAGGATCTGTGCGCGCGCGTTCCCGGCGGTCGTGGCCAGGTGCTCGAAGCTCGCCGCCAGCGCGAAGAACTCGCCCAGACTGTCCCAGCGCAGGTAGTTCTCCTTGAGCAGCTGCTGCACGTGCTTGGGGGCCGAGCCGCCCGCACCGGTCTCGAAGAGTCCGCCACCGTTGATGAGCGGCACGATCGAGAGCATCTTGGCGCTCGTACCGAGCTCCAGGATCGGGAACAGGTCCGTGTTGTAGTCGCGCAGGACGTTGCCGGTGACGCTGATCGTGTCCTCGCCCTTGCGGATCCGGTCGATCGAGTACTGCGTGGCCTCAGCCGGCGCCATGATCTCGATCGTCAGGCCGTCGGTGTCGTGATCGGCCAGGTAGGTCTTCACCTTGGCGCTGAGATTGGCGTCGTGCGCACGGTTCTCGTCGAGCCAGAACACGGCGGGCGTCTGGCTCGCGCGCGCCCGGGTGACGGCCAGCTTGACCCAGTCCTGGATCGGCACGTCCTTGGTCTGGCAGGCGCGCCACACGTCCCCGGGCTCGACGGAGTGCTCGATGAGGACGGCCCCGGAGGAGTCGACGACCTGGATGGTGCCGGCGGTCTCGACCTCGAAGGTCTTGTCGTGGCTGCCGTACTCCTCGGCCTTCTGCGCCATGAGGCCGACGTTGGGCACCGAGCCCATCGTCGTCGGGTCGTAGGCACCGTTGGCGCGGCAGTCCTCGATCACGGTCTGGTAGACGCCGGCGTAGCTGGAGTCAGGGATGACCGCCAGGGCGTCGGCCTGCTCACCGGCGGTGTCCCACATCTTCCCGGACGTGCGGATCATGGCCGGCATGGACGCGTCGATGATGACGTCGCTCGGCACGTGCCGGTTGGTGATGCCGCGGTCGGAGTCGACCATGGCCAGCTCGGGGCCGTCGGCGATGCCCTGCTCGAACGCGGCCTTGATCTCCGCACCGTTGGGCAGGCTCTCCAGGCCCGCGTAGATGGAGGCCAGTCCGTCGCTCGGGCTCAGGCCCGCGGCGGCCAGGTCGTCGCCGTACTGCGCGAAGACGTCGGCGAAGAAGACCTTGACGACGTGACCGAAGATGATCGGGTCCGAGACCTTCATCATCGTGGCCTTCAGGTGCACGGAGAACAGGACGCCCTCGTCCTTGGCCCGCTGGATCTGCGCGGCGATGAACTCATCGAGTGCGGCGGCCCGCAGCACCGAGCCGTCGACGACCTCGCCGTCGAGGACCTTCAGCCCGTCCTTGAGGACCGTGGTGGCGCCGTCGGCCGCGACGTGCTGGATGGTGAGGGTGTCGTCGCCGGAGAGCACCACGGACTTCTCGTTGCTGAAGAAGTCGTTCTCGCCCATCGTGGC
>JBQGDU010000541.1:0-3006 GCA_052039245.1 Aeromicrobium sp.
GCGGGGGAGGTCGCGCCGACGCGCTCGGCCTCGTCCGCGATCGTCGAGAGAGTGCCCACGGTCGTGCGCTGCGTGTCGCTGAAGCCGCGCTCGACGACTGCTGCCGGGCGGTCGGGGTCGTGACCCGCCGTGATGAGCTCGGCCGCGGTCTCCGCCAGACGTCGCACGCCCATCAGCAGGACGAGCGTGTGGTCGCCACCGGTGGGCAGGTCGCCGAGGGTCTCGTGTCCGGTCACGACGCTGAACCCGGTCGCCAGCCCGCGGTGCGTCACGGGGATGCCCGCCGCGGCCGGAACGGAGACGGCGCTGGTGACGCCGGGCACGACCTCCACGGGGACTCCGGCCGCCTCGCAGGCCTGACGCTCCTCGCCGCCGCGCCCCAGCACGTACGGGTCGCCGCCCTTGAGTCGGACGACGACCTTGCCGGCCTGGGCGTGCTCGACGAGGACGCGGTTGATCTCCTCCTGGGGCACCGGGTGGTGGTCCGGCCGCTTGCCGACGTCGATCACCTCGACGTCCCCGGGGAGCTCGGCGAGCACCGACGTCGGCGCGAGCCGGTCGACCACGACGACGTCGGCCTCGGCCAGGAGCCGTCGGCCGCGTGCGGTCAGCAGGTCGGCATGCCCGGGACCGCCGCCGACGAGAGCGACGAAGCCGTCCGGATGGTGCGTGCGGTGGCGCAGGGGGAGCTCGCCGGCCTGCAGGGCCGCGGCCACCGCGTCACGCAGACGGGACGCGCGCCCGGCGTCACCGCCACCGCTGACAGCGACCAGCACGTCGTCGGTGCGAGCCACGGCGGGCACCCAGGCCGTCGCCCGTTCCGGGTCGCCGCCCTTGAGGCACCACGTCCGCTGCGCCTCGGCATCGGCAGCCACCAGGTCGTCGACCTCCGGGACGTCGGTGGCGGTCTGGACGAGCCACGCGCCGACGAGATCGCCGGTCTCGTAGCCACGGGCCAGCCACCGCACCCTGCCGGTCTCGGCCAGCTCGGCCAGCCGTGCGGTCACGGTGGGGGAGACGATCGTGATCTCGGCCCCGGCCTCCTCGAGCGCGTGGACGCGGCGGGTAGCCACGTGGCCACCCCCCACGACGACCACACGGCGGCCGGCGAGACGAAGGGTCAGCGGGAAGCTGCCGTCGACCATCGGCGACTCAGGACGTCTCGGTGGTGCCGTCTGGCCGCCCGGGGCCCGGCACCCCCGCCGTGGCGAGGAGGGCGTCACCGACCATGCCCGCGGCCAGGGTCGTGCCGTCCTGGCCGTCGACGAGCAGGAAGGAGCCACCGGCCCGCGCGTGCAGGTACTCCTCCGCCGGGATGGCGTCGGCCAGTCGGAGCCGGACGTGGCCGATGTCGTTGAGCCCGAGCGAGGCGGCCGGCTGGAGCCGGGCGGCCTCGAGGTCGAGTCGGCCGCCGATCTCGGTCACCATCGCCTGGACCGTCCGCGTGCCGTGCTTGAGCAGGACCTTGGTGCGGGGGACGAGCTCGTGCTCGGCGAGCCAGGCCACCGTGCCGTCGACGTCCTGGGTGACGGCGGGAACGCTGCGCGAGGTCACGATGAGGTCGCCGCGTGAGATGTCGATGTCGTCGTCGAGGCGCAACGTCACCGACTGGGGCGCGAACGCCTGCGCGAGCTCGCCGTCGGCGGTGTCGATGCCGGCGACGGTGCTGGTGCGACCACCGGGCTGCACGGTCACCGGGTCGCCGACACGGACCAGGCCGGACGCGATCTGCCCGGCGTACCCGCGATAGTCGCGGAACTGCTCGTCGGCGGCGGACTGCGGACGGATCACGAGCTGCACCGGGAAGCGCAGGGGCTCAGAGTGCGGTGCCCCGACCGGCGAGATCACCTCGAGCAGGCCCAGCACGCTGGGACCGTCGTACCAGGGAGTACGGGGGGAGCTGTCGACGACGTTGTCGCCGACCAGGGCCGAGACCGGTACCGTCGTGACGTCGCTGAGCCCCAGACCGGCCGCCGTGCGGACGACGTCCTGGGCCACGGTGCGGTAGACCTCCTCGTCGTAGTCCACGAGGTCGATCTTGTTGACCACCACGATGACGTGAGGGACGCGCAGCAGCGACGCGACGGCGAGATGGCGACGTGTCTGCTCCTGCACGCCCTTGCGCACGTCGACGAGCAGGACGACGACGTCGGCCGTGCTGGCGCCCGTGACGGTGTTGCGCGTGTACTGCACGTGCCCGGGGCAGTCCGCGAGGATGAACGACCGTTCCGCCGTGGCGAAGTAACGGTAGGCCACGTCGATCGTGATCCCCTGCTCCCGCTCGGACCGCAGGCCGTCGGTGAGCAGCGCGAGGTCGGCCGTCTCCATCCCACGGTCGCGGCTGACCCGCTCGACGGCGTCGAACTGGTCGGCGAGGACGGACTTGGAGTCGTACAGCAGACGGCCCACGAGCGTGGACTTGCCGTCGTCGACCGATCCGGCGGTGGCGAGCCGCAGGAGAGTACCCGTCGGCAGCGTGGTGGTGCTCATCAGAAGTAGCCCTCCTTCTTGCGGTCCTCCATGGCGGCCTCGGAGATCCGGTCGTCGGCACGGGTGGCACCACGTTCGGTGACGCGGGTGGCGGCGACCTCGCCGATGACGGCCTCGACGTCCACGGCGTCGCTCGCCACGGCACCCGTGCAGGACATGTCGCCGACGGTCCGGTAGCGGACGAGACGGGTGCTGACCGACTCGTCCTCCCGGGGCTGGGCGTGCTCACCGACCGCGAGCAGCATGCCGTCGCGCTCGAACACCTCGCGCTCGTGCGCGTAGTACAGGCTCGGCAGCTCGATGCGCTCGCGGGCGATGTAGCGCCAGACGTCCAGCTCGGTCCAGTTGCTCAGCGGGAAGACGCGCACGTGCTCGCCGGGCCGGTGCCGGCCGTTGTAGAGGTTCCACAGCTCGGGACGCTGGTTGCGAGGATCCCACTGCCCGAACTCGTCGCGCAGGCTGAAGACGCGTTCCTTGGCGCGGGCCTTCTCCTCGTCACGCCGTCCGCCGCCGAAG
>JBQGDU010000542.1:0-1768 GCA_052039245.1 Aeromicrobium sp.
TTCGCCGACATCGACGCCTGGCCGCTCGTGCTCGACACCCAGGACGTCGATGAGATCGTGTCCGCCGTGGCGGCGGTGGCTCCCGGCTTCGCCGGCATCAACCTGGAGGACATCTCGGCACCGCGCTGCTTCGAGGTGGAGTCCCGCCTGCGCGAGCGGCTCGACATCCCGGTCTTCCACGACGACCAGCACGGCACGGCCATCGTGGTGCTGGCCGCCCTGCGCAACGCCCTGCGGGTCGTCGGCAAGGAGCTGCCCGACGTCCGGGTCGTGCTCGCGGGGGCCGGAGCGGCCGGCACGGCCATCCTGCGCCTTCTCCGCGGCGCCGGCCTGCGCGACGTCGTCGTGTGCGACGTCGACGGTGTCGTCTCGCGAGACCGCGGCGACACCGACCCCACGCTGCAGTGGATCGCGGAGAACACCAACCCCGGGGGACTCAGCGGCAGCCTGCCGGACGCGCTCCCCGACGCCGACGTCTTCATCGGGGTCAGCGCGCCCAACCTGATCGGGGCGTCCGACGTCGACGCGATGGCCGACGACGCGATCGTCTTCGCGCTCGCGAACCCCGACCCGGAGATCGACCCGTCCCTCGCCCGGCGGCACGCGTCCGTCGTGGCGACCGGACGCTCGGACCACCCGAACCAGATCAACAACGTCCTGGCCTTTCCCGGAGTCTTCCGCGGCCTGCTCGATGCGCAGAGCCACGGCATCGACGTGCCCGTCCTCGTGGCCGCGGCCGAGGCCCTCGCCGGGACGGTCGGACCCGACGAGCTCAACGCGAACTACATCGTGCCCAGCGTCTTCCATCCGGACGTCCACGACAACGTCGCCGCCGCCGTCGAGAAGGCAGCCCGCGCCCTCGACTCCTGAGCGGCACCCGCCACGAGGGTGCGTTGGAGACTCCCCCGCGCCGTCTGGACGGCCCGGCATCCGGCCCGACTGCGTTCTCGGTCCTCGCGAGACGACCCCCACCGGCATGGCTTCGGCCCGCCCCCACTCGCTGCGCTCGCGGGGGGTGCCCCCAGGCCTTGTCGGCCGGCACGGACGACGCCCAGCCGATCGCGCGGAGTGCCCCCACACGCCCTAGCCTGCCGCCATGACCTCACCGTCCGACGTGCCCGAACCGTCCGCACAGGCCCTGCGTTCCCTCGTGCTCGCGTTCGCCGGGACGATCCCCATCATGCTCGTGGCGCTGGCGTTCGTCCTGCCTCTCGAGGCCGAGGACGTGCCCCCACCGACGCTGCTGCTGGCCCTGCTCGCCCTGGTCGGCGCGGCGTTCGTCCTGAGCCGGCAGATCGGCTTCCGCACGCCACCCCTGCGGCACGACCAGGCCCAGGACGCAGCGGCCACCACTCGGACGGCGCTGATGCGCTTCCAGGCCTCGACGATGGTGCGGCTCGCTCTGGCCGAGGCACCGTTCCTCGTCGGCGTCGCGCTCTCCTTCGTCCTCTCGCACGGGCTCTGGCCCGCACTCGTCACGGGCCTTCCGTCGCTCCTGCTGATGCTGTGGCAGGCCTGGCCGTCCCGGCGAGTGGTCGGTCGGTTCGCCGACGCCCTCGAGGCGGACGGGATCCGCTCGGGCCTGCGCGAGTCCTTCGGCTGATCCTCCGCCCAGCGGGCTTCGTCACGCCTGCTTGGATGGGACGATGAGGTCCGTCACCGAGCTGCACTAGGCGCACCTCCACATGCACTTCACAGTCTCGATGCGTATCGGGACGCTCATCGTTCTCGCCGAGCGCGTCGGCATCCGGCTGCCCACGGCCCTCGT
>JBQGDU010000543.1:0-2550 GCA_052039245.1 Aeromicrobium sp.
GATCGCCGCCGCGACGACCCTCGCCGACGACGACGTCGTGGTCGTCACCAGCAAGATCGTGAGCAAGGCGGCAGGTCTCACCACGACCCGTTCCAGGGACGAGCTGCTGGCCGAGCAGACCGACCGCGTGGTGGCCCGGCGTCGCGACACCGCCATCGTGCGGACCCGGCACGGCCTCACGATGGCGGCGGCCGGCATCGACGGCAGCAACACGTCTCCAGGGACTCTCGTGCCGTTGCCCCCGGACCCCGACGCGTCGGCGGCGGCGATCCGGTCACGCCTGCTCGAGCTCACGGGAGCACGCGTCGCGGTCGTCGTGAGCGACACGTCAGGGCGGGCATGGCGCCGAGGACAGATCGACATCGCGATCGGCTGCTCCGGCATGGTGCCGATCGAGTCCTTCGCGGGGCGCACCGATCCCTACGGCAACCCCCTCGCCGTGACCGCCCCGGCCGTCGTCGACCAGCTCGCGAGTGGCGCCGAGCTGGCGTCGGGCAAGCTCGGCGCGCGACCCGTCGTCCTCGTCCGTGGTGCGGACCCCGCCTGGTTCACGGCCGACGACGGACCCGGCGCCTCAGCGCTGATCCGCGACGAGTCCACCGACATGTTCGGTCTCGGGGCCCGTGAGGCCGCCGTGGCCGCCATCATCGGCGATGCTCCCGTGCGCGGCTTGCCAGCCGATGACTCCACCCGCATCCATGACCTGGTCGACCTGGCCCTGGCCGGGGCCTCGTGGGACCCGGCCGACGTGCACGTCGATGGCGCTGCGGTGACCCTGACAGATCACGGGGGCTCTCTTCTCGCAGCAGGGATGCTGATGCAGCGGCTGATCTCGCTGGGCACCGCCCACGGCATCCGACTCACCGTGACGCTGCGTCCGCCGAACCGCTGAGACTCCTGACCGCCGCCTCGTCGCCGACCGTTCGTGAGGACGCTCCGCTGTCGCACGGAGGGCGCGGGGGACCCGCCGGCTGACCCGTACCGGCCATCTGTCTGACGCCGATCTTCTCGACGAGACCCGCGGTGTGAGGCCCGAGACCGAGGTCTCGGGCCCGCAGGAGGTCGCCGACGGTGTCGACGTCGTGACGCACTCGGGCGTCGATGCCGAGGACGGCGCTGGCTCCTGCCGCAGAGTGCCGGGCAGCCGAGCGCGGTCCGTAGGCGCATGCCAGCGTCGAAGGCGACGGAGCACAGTAGAGCGTCGTGCCGGTACCGCGAGCGTCGGGCACGAACGTGGGTCTCGCTCCCACGAGTCGATCCACTGCCTCGTCGAACGAGGCCACGTCGAGCGCCGGAAGATCGGCCGGCACGACCACGACGGGCAGGTTCGCCCGATGGACCGCCGCCCACGACCTGGACTGCGCCAGTGCCGCACCGAGTCCGTCCGCCGTGACCAGTGGACGATCGACCAGCAGGATGGCGCCGGCGCGTTGCGCCTCTCCGGCCATGCCAGGGTCGGCGGTGACGACCATCAGCCGTCCGACGCGCGACGAGCGCTCCAGCACGGCCAGGACGTCGAGGGCGAACGCGCGGGCCAGGCGCTCTCGGTCGTCAGCGCTCACGTCGAGCCGCGACTTCGACAGACTCCACGGCTTCACCGGGAGGATGACGGTCACCCGGCCCGCGCTCACGACACACGCTCCGCGACGGCAGGCGCAGGTACCACCGGTCCATAGAGGGTCGTTCGCTGACGAGTGGGACGACCCGCGGCGCGGGCCATCGACTCCAGCTCGGCGACGTCCTTCGCCGATCCGTTCGTCGATCCGGCCATCCGACTGATCGTCTCCTCCATCAGGGTGCCGCCCAGGTCGTTGACCCCTCCGCGGAGAACGTCGCCCAGCTGCTCCGGCCCGAGCTTGACCCACGAGGTCTGGATGTTCCTGACGAGACCGTGGAGCATGATGCGGGCCATCGCGTGAACGGCCCGGTTGTCGCGCACAGTGGGCCCGGGGCGGGCGACGCCGGCGAGGTAGATCGGTGAGGACTGGTGCACGAACGGCAGCGGCACGAACTCGGTGAACCCGCCGGTCTCGCGCTGGATCTCGGCCAATACCTGCAGATGCTTGACCCAGTGCCCGGGATGGTCGACGTGCCCGTACATCATCGTCGAGGTCGTCGGTAGACCAACAGCGTGCGCGGTCGTGACGACCTCGATCCACTGCGCTGTGGGCAGCTTCCCCTTCGTCAGCACCCAGCGCACCTGATCGTCCAAGATCTCCGCCGCAGTGCCGGGCAGGGAGTCGACCCCCGCCTCTCGTGCCGCCAGCAGGAACTCACGGATCGACAGTCCGGTCCGGGCGACGCCGTTCATGACCTCCATCGGTGAGAAGGCATGGACGTGCAGCGAGGGCTCGGCCTGCTTCACGGCTCTGGCGATGTCGAAGTAGGCAGTGCCGGGCATCTGGGGATCGATGCCACCTTGCATGCACACCTCGGTCGCTCCCGCCGCAGCGGCGTCGCGGGCTCGGGCAGCGATCTCCTCCAGGGACAGCGTGAAGGCGTCCGCGTCGCCCTTGCGCTGCGCGAATGCGCAGAACCGGCACCCGGTGT
>JBQGDU010000544.1:0-8183 GCA_052039245.1 Aeromicrobium sp.
TGGACTGGAACTGCCAGTACAGGTTGGTGTGGTCGATGACCTGCGCCGGCGCGGGGGCACCGTGGGCCGTGAGGTCCTCGGTGGTGTGCGCGTCGCTCACGAGCGTGACGTCGTACCCCCGCACGAAGGCACCGTGCAGGGTGGCACGGATGCAGGCGTCGGTCTGCGCGCCCGTGACGACCAGACGACCGACCTCGCGGTCGGCCAGGACGCGCTCGAGCTCGGTGGCCTCGAAGGCGTCACCGTGGTCCTTGCGCACCACCGGCTCGCCGTCCGGCACCGACAGCTCCGGCACGATCTGCCAGCCGTCGGTGCCGACCGAGCCCTCGGTGAGCGAGTCCTGGACCCACACGACGGGGATCCCGTCCTCGCGGGCGGAGTCCACCAGGGCGGTGTCAGGCGACAGAACCCGCCGCCAGGAGGGCGTCGAGCTTGGCATAGCCGTCGTTGACGCCTACGTCCATGCCGCTGCTCAGCATCCCGTCACGACCCTCGAAGGACCCGAACAGGCTCGTGGCGTGCAGGCGGGTACGCCCGTCGCCGAGGTCCTCGAACCTCATCGTGTCGAGCAGGACGCTCTCCGGCATGCCCTCCCACGTGAAGGTCTGGACGAGGCGCTCGTCCGACACCTCGTGGAAGCAGCCGTGGAATCCGTGGCCCTCGTGCTCGTAGCGCCAGCTCCCTCCGGTCCGGGCGTCCCAGTAGTCGATCGTCGTGACGAACCCGTTCGGGCCGACCCACCGGGCGAAGACCTCGGGGTCGGTGTGGGCACGGACGAGCTGGGCCGGCGTGGCCGCGAAGTCGCGGGTGATGTGGATGGCAGGGATCGTCGAGTCGGCCTCGATGGTGGCTTCGGCGCTGCGGCCATGGGTGGTGGTGCTCATGATGCGTTCTCCTCGTGCGTGTCGTTGACGTCGTCGTTCATCTCCGCCAGGACGGAGTACAGGCGCTCGTACCTCAGCTCCGCCTCACGGCCGTAGCGCTCGATACACCTCTCCATGAGGTCGAACACCACCGCCTCGAGTCGGACCGGACGGGTCTGGGCCTTGCGCCCCTTCGTGACCAACCCGGCGCCCTCCAGCACCTTGAGGTGCTTGGAGACCGCCTGGACGCTCACCTCGTACGGCTCGGCGAGCTCGCCCACCGTGGCGTCGGCCACGGCGAGTCGGGCCACCATGTCGCGTCGCGTCGGATCGGCGAGTGCTGCGAACACCCGGGACAGCTGATCAGCCATGAACCCTTCCTCAACTGATTGGTTGACTACAGATAGCCTGTCGCATGCGAAGGCCCTTGTCAACCATATGGGTGACAAGGGCCTTCGGGGCGATCGGTCCGTCAGACCGTGGCCGACTCCCGGTGCCGTCCCGGCTCCTGCGTGCGCGCAGCGAGCGACTCGCCCTCGATGTCGAGGTTCGGCAGCAACCGGTCCAGCCAGCGCGGCAGCCACCACATGTGCTTGCCGACGAGCGCCATGAACGCCGGGACCAGCGTCATGCGCACCAGGAAGGCGTCCGCGAGGACACCGACCGCCAGACCGAACCCGATGGACTTGACGATCGCGTCGTCACCCAGCGCGAACCCACCGAAGACGCCGATCATGATGGCCGCCGCGGCCGTCACCACCCGCGCCCCGTGCTGGAACCCGAGCACCACGGCGTCGGTGGCCTCGGCACCGTGCACGTACTCCTCACGCATGCGCGAGACGAGGAAGACCTCGTAGTCCATCGCGAGGCCGAACAGGATGCCGGTCAGCAGCAGCGGCAGCATGAACAGCACCGGGCCGGACTTGTCCACGCCGACCAGGTCGGCGAGCCAGCCCCACTGGAAGACCGCGACGGTCACTCCCAGCGCCACCCCCACCGAGAGCAGGAAGCCGAGGACCGCCTTGAGCGGCACGAGCACGGAACGGAACACGACGGCGAGCAGGACGAAGGCCAGTCCCACCACGACGGCGAGGTAGACCGGGAAGGCGTCGGCGAGCGAGTCGGAGATGTCCACACCGAGCGCCGTCTGCCCGGTCACGAGCACCTCGGCCCCGGTCTCGTCCGGCAGGGTGGTCAACGCGTCCCGCAGGTCGTGGACCAGCTCCTGGGTGGCCGCAGCCGACGGCCCGCTCTCGGGGACCACCGTCACGGTGGCGTAGCCGGCCTCCTGCAGCTGACCCTCGAACGCCTGCACCGCCTCGGCGGGGCTGCCCTCGGGCGGGACGGGCGAGACGACCGCTGCGACGTCCTCCTCCACGCCTTCCGCGACCGCGACGGTGCGCTCGATCGCGGCCTGCGGGTCGGCGGCGTCGGCGGTGTCGACCACCAGGAGGAGCGGACCGTTGGTGCCGGCGCCGAACTCCGAGGCGATCAGGTCGTACGCCTCACGCGGCCCCGAACCCTCCGCGGCCGTGCCGTCGTCCGGCAGCGCGAGCTGCATGGAGGCGACCGGGACCGCCAGCACCGCTGCGGCGAGCAGGGCGCCGACGAAGGTGACGGCCTTGTGCTTCGTGACGAGGTCCGCCCAGCGTCGACCGTTGGTGCGCACCCCGGCTGCCTCCGGGTCGCGCGCCTTGAGGAACGGCAGTCGCCCGTCGGCCACGCGTCGGCCGGCGAACCCGAACAGCGCGGGGATCAGCGTGAGGGCGATGACGACCGCGATGGCGACCGTGGCCGCCGCAGCGAGACCCATCTCGGTGAGGAAGCTGATGCCCACGACGGACAGACCGGCGAGCGCGATGACGACCGTCAGACCGGCGAACACGACGGCCGACCCGGCGGTTCCCACGGCTCGACCCGCCGCCTCCTCGTACGAGCGGCCCGTGGCCACCTCGTGCCGGTAGCGCGAGACGATGAACAAGGCGTAGTCGATGCCCACCGCGAGGCCCAGCATGCTGGCGAGGATGGGGGTCGTCGAGCCGAGGTCGACGAATCCGGTCAGGGTGGTCACGCCTGCCACGCCGATACCCACGCCGATGATGGCGGTCAGGATCGGCATGCCGGCGGTCAGCAACGACCCGAAGGTCAGGACCAGGACGAGCAGCGCGATGCCGATGCCGATCGCCTCCTGCGTACCGCCGTGCGGGATCTCCTGCAGGGCGTCGCCGCCGATGTGCACAGCCAGGCCGGCGTCGCGTGCTTCGTCCGGCGCGGACTCCAGCGCGTCTCGGTCGGCCTCGGAGAGCTCCACCGACAGGCGGTCGTAGGAGACGGTGGAGTAGGCCGTGCGGCCGTCCTCGGAGACCGTCCCCGTCTCGAAGGGGTTGCTCGCGGAGATGACGTGGTCGGTCTGCACCGCCTCGACCGTCTCGAGCACGAGCCGCTGGTTCGCCCCGTCGGACAGCGTCTCACCCTCGGGCGCCTGGAACGCGATGCGTGCCGTGGCACCGTCCGCTGCGGCGTCGGGGGTGCGTTCCTCGATGAGGTCGAACGCCTGGGTCGACTCGATTCCGGGGAGCTCGAACTGGTCGGAGGTCTGGCCCGAGAGGGTGGCCGCACCGGTGCCCGCCAGCACGAGGAGTGCGAGCCAGGACGCGAGGACGGTCCAGCGGCGCCGGAAGGACCAGCGGCCGAGTCGATAGAGGTGCCATGCCATGAGGGGTCTCCTGTGCGGTGTGGGGTGGAGCGTGGAAGGCGGTCAGCGGACGCCGAGCGCGGGAAGGACGACGGTGTCGACGTAGCGGACCATCCAGTCCTGGTCGATCGTGTCGTCGTAGAGAGCCGGGACCAGCAGGAACGGCGCCAGGATCGCGAGCACGGCATGGTCGACAGCGACGTCGCTGGGTCGAACCTCTCCGCGCTCGACCGCTCGGTCGAACATCACCTCCAGGGTGCGCGCGAAGGGGGCGACCAGGTCGTCCCGGACGGCAGCCGCCAGCTCGGGGTCACCCTTCGCGGCGGAGAGCAGCGAGGCGAGGAGGTCCGAGGGGAGCTCCGGGGGCAGGGAATCGGCGTCACATGCCGCGTCCTTGTCGAGGAAGGCGTACAGGTCGCCGGGCAGGGTGCCGGTGTTGGGCACGTCCGCCGCCACGTTGTAGCTGGCCAGCGCATCGACGAACAGGCGGCCCTTGCTGCCCCACTGCCGGTACAACGTGGCCTTGCTGCTGTGCGTGTGCTCGGCGATCTGGTCCATCGTGACCTTGTCGTAGCCACGCTGGGAGACGAGTTCGAGCATGCCCTGGAAGAGCTCCGAGCGACGACTGTCGGTCAAGCGGCTCATCTGACCTCCATGGGAACGAAACGGTTTCGTTTCGATCATAGGTCGTCGGAGCCCGGCGTCCAAGCCGACCGCCCGTGACGTGCGACACGAACGCCGGGTCTCGGCGATACTGGCCCCATGCCTGACGACGTCGACCCGCTGCTCACCGGTCGAGGAGGGCTGTCCTACGCCGAGCTCGACGCCGCCGCGCACCGTCTGCACGACCTGCTGACCACCGTCGCGCAGCGGCAGATCGACCGGCCGCTCCTGCACGAGTTCCACATCGACGTCGCCACCGACGCCTCGCACACGCTCTCCCCGCCCGACGGCTACCGGCGCCCGGCCGCTGGCGCGATCACCACGACGCTCGACGTCCGCTCCCGTTCCGTCCCGTCGGCCGGGACCCACGTCCGGGTCACGGTCTGGCCGGCCCTGGGAGGCGCCGACGTGGTCGACCTGCTGGTCGAGCGACAGGGGACCGACCAGCAGCTGCCGGTGCGGGTCGATGAGATCCACCCCGAGGTGACCGACGCCCTGCGTGGACGCGTCAACGACTACGTCGCCCACCAGGTGGCGCTGGTCGTCAGCGCCCTCAACGTGGCGATGCAGCGTCGCCTCGGCCGCCCCGACTGACGGTTCGCCACGGGCCCGGCCCCGGTCCACGGGACGGTCCTGTCACGATCGGCAGGTGAGCCTCACCGACGCCGTCATCGTCCTCCTGGCCGGGCTCTGGGCGGGCACCATCAACACCGTCGTGGGCTCGGGCACGCTCGTCTCCTTCCCGGTGCTGCTGGGCATCGGGCTGCCGCCCGTCACCGCCAACGTCACGAACACGGTCGGCCTCTTCCCCGGCTCGCTCGCCGGAGCCTGGGGGTACCGCCGCGAGCTGCGCGGGCAGGGCCGGCGGTTGGCCGTGCTGTCGGTCTGCAGCATCCTGGGCGCCGTCGTGGGCGCCGTGCTGCTTCTCTCCCTGCCGGAGGACGCGTTCGAGGGGATCGTGCCGTGGCTCATCGCCCTCGCCCTCGTGCTCGTGGTGGCGGGACCACGCATCACCCGACGGCTCCGTGAGACCCGGTTCGCCCCGAGCGAGCGGATCACGCTGGCGCTCGCGGTCACCACAGCGCTCACGGGCGTGTACGGCGGCTACTTCGGCGCCGCCCAGGGCGTGCTGCTCGTCGCCTTCATGGGGCTGCTGCTCGCCGAGGACCTGCAGCGGATCAATGCCGCCAAGAACGTGCTGGCCGGGCTCGTGAACCTGGTCGCCGCGCTCGTGTTCGTCTTCGTCGCCGACATCCGGTGGGACGTCGCCGGACTGGTCGCGGTCGGGTCGATCGCCGGAGGACTGCTCGGCGCGAGGATCGGGCGGCGGCTGCCCCCGAACGTCCTGCGCGGCGTCATCGTCGTGGTCGGACTCGTCGCGATGGTCGCCCTCCTGCGCTGAGCCTGAGCGGTTCAGGTCCGGTGATCCCTGCAGAGCGGCCCGGGGCCGGCACATGACGGGCAGCGGACCATCTGGCGGACGCAGGCGGAGTCGGCACAGTCCACGACGTCCTTGGTGGCCGTGCCGCACTCGTCGCACCGGCCCACCACCGCGGCACGGTCGGAGAACTCGACCGTGGTCCGCTCGTCGAAGACGTACATCGAGCCCTCCCACAGGCCGTCGTCGCCGAACTCCTCCCCGTAGCGCGCGATGCCGCCGGCGAGCTGGTAGACCCGCTCGAAGCCGCGGTTGCGCAGCAGCGGCGTCAACACCTCGCAGCGGATGCCGCCCGTGCAGTAGGTGACCACCGGCTTGTCCTTCAGGTGGTCCCAGGCGCCGGAGTCGATCAGCTCGACGAACTCGCGCGTGGTCTCGACGTCGGAGCGCACCGCGCCGCGGAAGCGCCCGACATCGTGCTCGATCGCGTTGCGCCCGTCGACCATGACGACGTCCTCGGACTCCACCAGGTCGTGCAGCTGCCGCGGAGTGAGGTGCTCTCCCCCACCGACCACGCCGTCCGCGTCGACCTCGAGCTCGTCGGGGACGCCGAAGGTCACCACCTCCTCGCGCACCTTCACGCTCAGCCGCGGGAAGAGCGCGGTGGTCACGCCGTCCTCCAGGGCACGGCCGGCACTCCACTTCACGTCGGCGCGGCGGAACGGCTCGTACTCACGCAGGCCGCGGACGTAGGCCTTGAGCGCCTTCAGCTCGCCACCGAGGGTGGCGTTGACGCCGTGCGGGGAGACGATCACCCGGCCGCGCAACCCCAGGGAGCCCGCCAGGTGCAGCTGCCAGACCCGCACCGCCGCAGGATCGGCGAGCGGCGTGAAGACGTAGAACAGGATGACCTTCTGGATGCCCACGGTGCCATTGTCGTCGGCGCTCCCACGGCTCGGCGTGGCAGGCTGACAGTCATGACCGAGCTGCACGAGCTGGACGCGACGGACCAGGCCGCCCTGCTGCGATCGGGAGAGGTCAGCTCGGTCGAGCTGACCCGTCACCACCTCGACCGGGTCGAGCGCCTCGGGCCCGAGCTCGGTGCGTTCGTCACCGTCACCGATGAGCAGGCGCTGGAGGCGGCCGCCGAGGCCGACCGGCGTCTCGCTGGTGACGATCCCGCACCCCTGCTCGGCGTCCCCACCGCCACGAAGGACCTGACCGCGACGGCCGGCGTCCGCACCACCATGGGTTCGGTCCTGCTACGCGACAACGTGCCCGACGTCGACGCGCACGTCGTCACACTCATGCGACGGGCCGGACTGGTGAGCCTCGGCAAGACCAACACCCCGGAGTTCGGCCTCTCCTCCTACACCGACACCGACGTCCTCGGGCCGGCCCGTCCACCGTGGGACCCGACGCGGACGGCCGGCGGGTCGAGCGGCGGCGCGGCGGCAGCCGTCGGAGCTCGGCTGGTGCCGTTCGCCCAGGGCAGCGACGGCGGCGGATCGATCCGCATCCCGGCGAGCTGCTGCGGCATCGTCGGGTTCAAGCCGAGCCGCGGTCGGGTCAGCGCAGGACCGCTGGGCAGTGACTGGAACGGCCTGGCCGGCGACGGCCCGCTCGCGCGGACCGTCCGTGACGCGGCCGCGCTGCTCGACGTCCTCGCGCACTCGATGCCCGGCGACCCCCGCCCACTGCCCGATCCCGCCACGCCGTTCACCACCTGGGCGGCCCGCGAGCCGGGACGCCTGCGCATCGCCCGGTGGTCCGAGCCCTACCTGCCGGGAGTGTCCGCCGCGCCCGAGGTCGTGGCGGCCTGGGACGAGGCGAGCCGCGTGCTGGCGTCCCTCGGTCACGAGGTCGTCGACGTGGCCAACCCGTTCCCGCCCGACCTGGAACCACAGTTCAACCGCGTGTGGTCCAGCGGCGTGGCCGCTGCCCCCGTCCCCGACGAGGCCGTCGGACTGCTGCGCGAGAACACCCGGTACTGGCTGCTGCGCGGC
Organism: Aeromicrobium sp.; assembly: GCA_052039245.1. Classification (GTDB taxonomy): domain Bacteria; phylum Actinomycetota; class Actinomycetes; order Propionibacteriales; family Nocardioidaceae; genus Aeromicrobium. The sequence goes on from JBQGDU010000544.1 coordinate 7,606, forward strand.
CAAGAGGTGAGCGGCGCAGAGCTGGCGGGGGCGATGCAGTTCCTGGAGGCGACGACGCGCTCGGTGCTCGTCGCGATGCACGAGTTCGACGCCTGGCTCACGCCCACTCTCGCGATGCTGCCGCCGCCGACCGGCTGGTTCCACGAAGGCGGCGACCCGGCCGACGCCCACCAGCGCGAGCTGGCGTTCACGCCGTTCACCGCCGTCTACAACATGGCCGGCGTGCCGGCGGCGAGCCTGCCGCTGGGCGTCGCTCCCGCCACGGACGAGCACCCGGACCTGCCGGTCGGCGTCATGCTCGCCGGGCGCCCCGGCGAGGACGGGCTCCTGCTGAGCCTGTGCGCCCAGCTGGAGGCCGCCTCACGGTGACCGGCTGGTCGTCTGCCGGCCACCTGCACCTCATCGCGCATCTGCCCGGCGCGCCTCGCGTCGGCAGGCATGCGCGCGACGACGAAGGCCATGCTCCGCCACTACGTCGACCACCTCGACCTGTCCGGTCAGGTGTTGGAGATCGGCGGCCACCGGCTCGCGAGCTGCCTCATCGAGGAGTTCCCCGAACCCCGGTTCAGCTACCACGA
>JBQGDU010000545.1:0-3122 GCA_052039245.1 Aeromicrobium sp.
ACGGAACTGGCGCGGGTCGTCGTTGACGACACCCACGCGGTAGGCGATGGCGCCGGCAGCGCGGACCGCCGCGGCGATCATGTAGCTGTTGCCGTCGTTGACGGAGTCGTGGTCGAGGTGGTCGCCGGGGTCGCGCAGCTCCGCCCCCGTGGAGATCACGACGACCCGCGGACGCGGACGTGCCGTGACGCGGGCAGCGCCGAGGGAGGCCAGCAGCGCCACCTCGCGTGGGCCGACCACGGTGCCCTCGGGGATGACGACCTCGCCGGACGTCACGTCCTCACCGCGACGACGGACGTAGGCGCCGGTGTCGACCGCCCGGCGGACGGCGACCCTGGCGTTGCCGTGATCGGTCTGCTCGAAGGGCACGACGGCGTCGGCGCCGCGCGGCATGGCGGCGCCGGTCATGATCTTGACGGCCGTGCCCGCCGAGATGGCGAACGGCTTTCCCGAGCCCGCGTGCACCTCTCCCACGACCGGCAGGGACACGGGATCCGCCTCGGTGGCGCCAACGACGTCCGCCGCGCGCAGCGCGTACCCGTCCATGGCTGCGTTGTCGAAGCGCGGCAGGTCCGAGCCGGCCACGAAGTCCTCGTGCAGCGGCAGACCGAGGGCCTCCACGACCGGCTGGTCGTAGGGCGTCAGCGGCCCGACTCCACGCAGGACGGTCTCGAGATGGTCCTCCACCGTCAGGACCCCGTCCGGGATGCTCTCCGGTCGGGGTCGGGGTCGCGGCCCTCGCGAGGGTGGCGGCTTCGGTTGGCTGTCCCCCGCGTCCTGCTGCCGACCGGCGTCCTGAGGAGCGGCCTGCTCGTCGGGGGTCGCCTCGCCCGACCCGGCCTCGGCCGAGTCCTCGGGCTTCTCTGCGTCCGACGACATGCCTGTCAGCCTAGCCTCGACCCCGCAGGGACCTGCTGCGCCGTGCCGTCGTCGGTCAGCGTGACGTCGCCGGTGACGGTCACGTCACGACCGAACCGCCAGTCGCCCTCGACCGTGAGCGAGTGCGCGTCGACGAGCGAGGGCGTGTGCGGGATCCGCGCGTCGAAGGCGTCGATCGTCTTGAAGAAGCGTGGGTCGAGGTCGATCAGTGGACGAGGGTCCACCTGGGCCCGCACCCGGAAGTCCGCCCCGACGCCGTAGACGTCCGAGCGCAGCAGCAGGAGGTCGTTGGTGGTCTTGACCGGCAGGAACCGGGAGCGGTCCACCTCGATCGCGGTGGCGCCGTCGAAGACCTCGACAGCGGCACCCATCGCCGACTCGATCTGGATGACCTGCGGCGACGCGGAGTCGGCGGGGTCCACCGTCTTGGTGTTGCGGATGAGCGGCAGACCCAGCACCCCGTCCCTCTCGCGGAGCGTGTCGCGCACCTGCGGCAGGTCGAACCAGAGGTTGTTGGTGTGGAAGAACGGGTGGCGGTGCAGGTCGGTGGCGGCTGCGACGTCCTCGTCGGCCGTCTGTGCCGTCTCCCGCAGCACGAGCCGACCGTCGCTGCGGCGCACGACGAGATGGCCGCCCTTGACGTCGGCCGGGGTGCGCCGACACACCTCCGCCGCGTACGGAGCCCCCGTGGAGGCGAACCACGCCATCATCGCCGGGTCGGGCGCGGCGCCGAGGTTGTCGGAGTTGGAGACCGACGCGTACCGGTACCCGGCCTCCACCAGTGCGTCGAGCACCCCCGAGGCCAACAGGGCCGTGTAGAGGTCGCCGTGCCCGGGCGGGCACCACTCGAGCGTCGGGTCGGCGGGCCACTCGACGGGGGTGAGGTCGTCGGCGCGCAGCTTGGGCTCGCGGTTCTGCAGGAAGTCCAGCGGCAGTCCGTCGACCTCCAGGCCGTGCGGCGCGAGCGCGGCGAGAGAGTCGTCCCGCGTGCGGAAGCTGTGCATGAACAGCAGGGGCAGCGTGACGTCGAGGCTCTCGCGGACGTGCTGCACCTGTCCGGCGATGACGTGCAGGAACGTCAGCTGCTCACGCACCGGCAGCAGGCTCTTGGCACGGTCCATGCCCATGGACGTCCCGAGCCCGCCGTTCAGCTTGATGACGGCGGTGACCGACGCCGCTTCGCGCTGCGCCGCCTCGTCGGCAGCGAGCTCGTCGGCACGGGCGATGTCGACGAGCGGGTCGACGTCGGCCTCGCGGACCATGCCCGTGGCACCCGCCGAGAGCTGCCCGTGGAAGTCGGTGAAGACGTCGATCGCCGTCTGGGCGACGCCGGCCTCTCGCATCTTCTGCTGCGCCTGCTCCAGAGCGTTCATGGGGCACTACGGTAGCGACATGACGCCGCAGGCACCCGACGACGCCGTGGCGGGCAAGGAGAGGCTGCGGCGACGCCTGCTCCGAGAACGCCGAGCGGCATCGTCGGCCGATCGGGACGCGACGGCCGACGCTCTCTCGCTGCACCTGCTCGCCGAGCGGATCGTGGCCGGTGCGCGCCGCGTCGCCGCGTACTGCTCGATGCCCGAGGAGCCGGGGACGGCGCCGCTGCTCGCCGCGCTGCACGCACGCGGCATCGAGGTGATCGTGCCGGTGGTGGCCGGGGACGCTCTCGACTGGGTGGGGCACGAGCCCGGCGCGACGACGAGCCGCGGCCCGCTCGGGGTCGAGGAGCCCACCGGCCCACGGCTGGGCCGCGACGCCCTCGGCACGGTGGACGTCGTGCTGGTGCCCGCGCTCGCCGTCGATCATCGCGGACGCCGTCTGGGCCGCGGGGCCGGGTACTACGACCGTGCGCTCGCCGGCGTCACCGTGCCGCTGGTGGCCGTCGTGCACGCTCGTGAGCTCCTGCCGGAGATCCCCGCGGAACCGCACGACGTCCCCGTGCACCTCGTGGTCACCGAGACGGGGGTCTTCCGCGTCCCGCAGGGGTAAGAGATGAGCCCGCCGTGTCGGGCACCTGGCCTCGATACGCGCGAACCAGCTCCTTCGTCGCAGTCCGCGCTACTCGACCAGCGGTCGCCGAATCATCCTCGGTGGTCGAGTAGTCGCCGCGAGCGAGGAACGAGCGTCGTGGCGACGTATCGAGACCTCAACCGAGGCCATCGCGAGCCAGTCAGCCTCGCGCCCTCAGGACGAGCTTCTTCTCCGCCGCCTCCTCGACCGCGCGCTCGCTGAACGCCCAGGGCAGA
>JBQGDU010000546.1:0-3083 GCA_052039245.1 Aeromicrobium sp.
GGCTCGCCCGGCTCGATGCCGGCAGCCGCCAGCGTGGCGGCCGAGGCGCGGATCACCGCACGGCGGGCCGTGGCCCGGTAGTGCTCCTGCCCGTCCTGACCGCGGCCGTCATCGATCAGCTGACGCCACGTCGAGAGCACCGTGCGCGGCTTCGCCGTCTCGGATCGGGCCTTCTCCGGCGGAGCGAGGTCGGGGGCGGCGGGGCGGTCGCCGTCCCACGTGCCGAGGTCGGTGATCAGGCGTCGAGCGTCGGAGACGGTGCGGACACCGATCGGGGTGCCCATCTCCTCGGCGATGCCGGCGAGCACCCGCAGGTCGCCGATCGAGCCCGGGACCTGCAGCACCGCCTCGAACGGCCGACGCCGACCTTCCCAGTTGAGGAACGTGCCCGGCTTCTCCACCGGGGGCGCCACCGGGAGGACCACGTCGGCGGCGCGGGTCACCTCGCTCTCGCGCACCTCCAGGCTCACGACGAAGTCGGCCGCCTCGAGCGCGGCGCGAGCGACCGCGGGGTCAGGGAGGTCGGCGACCTCCACGCCGCCGACGACGAGCGCCCGCAGCTTGTGGTCCACCACGGCGTCGACGATGCCGGCGGTGTCCCGTCCGGCTCGTCCGGGGACGGACCGGACGCCGAGGGCTGCGGCGAGGTCCGCGCGGGCCTCCGCGTCGGCGACGGGACGACCGCCCGGCATCAGGTTCGGCAGGCAGCCGGCCTCGACGGCGCCGCGGTCACCGGCTCGGCGGGGCACCCAGGCGAGCCGGGCACCGAGCGAGTCGGCCGTGCGGACGACGGAGCTCAGGCCCCCGGGGACGCCGGCGAGCCGCTCTCCGGCCAGGACGACCACCGGTCCGGATGTCTCCATTCCCTGGCTCCACTGCTCCAGCGCGACCGCTTCGCGTCCCGGGACGGCGGCGCCCAGCTCGCCACCGAGCTTCTCCAGGCCACGCGATGCATGGGATCCGATGCTCACGACACGGGTACGCCCGGCACGCACGCCCTTGCGCAACCGAAGGAAGATCGACCCTGCCTCGTCCTCGGGCTCCAACCCCACGAGGACGACGGTGGTGCCGCTGCGCTCCAGGTCGGCGTAGGTGACGCTCGGGCGGCTCGCGGCGACCGTGGACGCGAGGAAGGTGGCCTCCTCCTTGGAGAGCGCGCGCGAGCGGAAGTCGATGTCGTTGGTGCGTAGGGCCACGCGGGCGAACAGGCTGTAGGCGAACGCGTCCTCGTACGTCAGCCGTCCGCCGGGCAGCACCCCGACCTTGCCCTCGGCCGCGGCCAGACCACGCGCCGCCGCGGCGAGCGCCGCCGGCCACGACGCGGGCTGGAGCTCGCCGTCCTCGTCGCGGACCAGAGGAGTGCGCAGACGGTCGTCCTGGCTCGTCCAGGTGAAGGCGAAGCGGTCCTTGTCGGTGATCCACTCCTCGTTGACCTCCGGGTCGTCACCCGCGAGTCGTCGCATGACCTTGCCGCGGCGGTGGTCGACGCGGATGGCCGAGCCGGACGCGTCGTGCTCGGTGACGGACGGCGTCGAGACGAGGTCGAAGGGTCGGGCCCGGAAGCGGTAGTCGGCACTGGTGAGCGCACCCACCGGGCAGATCTGGATGGTGTTGCCGGAGAAGTAGGAGTGGAACGGCTCGTCCCCACCCTCAGGCGACGGCCCGACGCCGACCTGCTGACGCGCACCGCGGTCGATGAGCGCGATGAACGGGTCGCCGGCGATCTGCTCGGAGAACCGGGTGCACCGGGCGCAGAGGACGCAGCGCTCACGATCCAGCAGCACCTGTTCGGAGACGGCGTAGGGCTTGGGGAAGGTGCGCTTGGTCTCGACGAACCGGCTCTCCCCGCGGCCGTGGCTCATGGCCTGGTTCTGCAGCGGGCACTCACCGCCCTTGTCGCACACCGGGCAGTCGAGCGGATGGTTGAGCAGCAGGAACTCCATCGTCCCGTGCTGGGCCTTCTCGGCGACGGGGGACGTCACCTGGGTCTTGACGACCATGTCGGGCGCGACCTCGAGCGTGCAGGAGGCCTGCGGCTTGGGGAACCCGCGGCCGTTGCCGGCGTCGGTGACCTCCACCAGGCACTGCCGGCAGGCGCCGACCGGCTCCAGGAGCGGGTGGTCGCAGAAGCGCGGGATGTCGGTGCCCATCAGCTCGGCGGCGCGGATGACGAGCGTCCCCTTGGGAACGCTCACCTCGACGTCGTCGATCGTGAGGGTGACGAGCTCGACCGGCGTCGTCGTGCTGTCGGGTTCGGTGACCGTCATGCGGGGACCTCCTGGCCGAAGAGGGTGGAGGCGGCGGGCGGGAACAGCTCGCCGGAGGGCGTGTGCATGCCGGCCTCGAACTCGTCACGGAAGTACTCGATCGCCGACGTGATGGGGCTCGTGGCGCCGTCGCCGAGGGCGCAGAAGGAGCGGCCGAGGATGTTGTCGCAGAGGTCCAGCAGCAGCTCGATGTCCCCCGCCTGCCCCTGGCCGGCGTCGAGGCGCTCCAGCACCTGGACGAGCCACCACGTGCCCTCGCGGCACGGCGTGCACTTGCCGCAGGACTCGTGCTTGTAGAACTCCGTCCAGCGCAGGACGCAGCGCACGACCGACGTGGTCTCGTCGAAGACCTGCAGGGCCTTGGTGCCCAGCATGGAGCCCGCTCCACCGACGCCCTCGTAGTCGAGCGGGACGTCGAGGTGCTCGGCGGTCAGGATCGGCGTGGACGAGCCGCCGGGCGTCCAGAACTTCAGCTCGGCATCGGTGCCGTCCGGTCGGGTGCGCATCCCCCCGCCGAGCTCGAGCAGCTCGCGCAGCGTGATGCCGAGCGGCGCCTCGTACTGACCGGGACGCTTCACGTGCCCCGACAGCGAGTAGAGCGTGAAGCCCTTGCTCTTCTCGGTGCCCATCGAGCCGAACCAGTCGATGCCGCCGCGGACGATGGCGGGGACCGAGGCGATGGACTCGACGTTGTTGATGACGGTGGGGCAGGCGTAGAGACCCTCGACCGCGGGGAACGGTGGGCGCAGCCGAGGCTGGCCACGACGACCCTCCAACGAGTCCAGCAGCGCCGTCTCCTCACCGCAGATGTAGGCG
>JBQGDU010000547.1:0-7061 GCA_052039245.1 Aeromicrobium sp.
ACGGCGCCGACGTCGTCTTCCACGCAGCCGGCGGTTCCGGTGCAGGTGTCTTCGACGCCGCCATCGAGGCCGACGGCAAGTCGATCGGTGTCGACTCCGACCAGTACGAGACCGCCAGCGAGGCCCAGCGCGCGACCATCATCACCTCGATGCTCAAGCGCGTGGACACCGCGACGTACGACTTCATCAAGAGCGTCGTCGACGGGGAGCCGGACTCGAGCTTCACGACCTTCGACCTCGCGGCCGACGGCGTGAACTACTCCCCCAGCGGGGACTTCCTCTCCGAGGAGAGCATCACCGAGCTGGACGGGTTCAAGCAGCAGATCATCGACGGCGAGATCGAGGTCCCGGCCGCACCGTGACCGCGTCAGGCGCCCGGCCCGACGAGGGCCGGGCGCCGGCGTGTCCCCGCGGTCCGCATCACAGGGAGGGTGAGTGACGAGCAGCATCGACGTGCGCCTGTCGGGGATCGAGAAGCGGTTCCCGGGCGTCGTGGCCAACCACGACGTCGACGTCCACATCAGGCCGGGCGCCGTGCATGCGCTCATCGGGGAGAACGGCGCCGGCAAGTCGACGCTCATGAAGATCCTCTACGGGGTCCAGCCGGCCGACGCCGGCACCATCGAGGTCGACGGCACCCCGGTGACCTTCGCCTCGCCTATGGATGCCATCTCCGCCGGCATCGGCATGGTCTTCCAGCACTTCATGCTCGCCGACAACCTCACAGTGCTGGAGAACATCGTCCTCGGTGCGGAGAAGCTGCACGGCATCGGTGAGCGCGCTCGGCGCGAGATCCTGCAGATCTCCGACCGGTTCGGCTTCGAGGTCCGCCCGGACGTCCTCGTGGAGGAGCTCGGTGTCGCCGATCGACAGCGGGTCGAGATCCTCAAGGTGCTCTACCGCGGTGCCCGGCTCATCATCCTCGACGAGCCCACGGCCGTCCTCGTCCCGCAAGAGGTCGACCGGCTCTTCGCCAACCTGCGCGAGCTCGTCGACAGCGGCTGCTCGATCCTGTTCATCTCGCACAAGCTCGATGAGGTCCTGCGCATCGCCGACGACATCACCGCCATGCGCCGCGGCACCACGGTCGGGACGGCCGATCCAGCCACGGCCACCAAGCACGAGCTCGCCGAGCTGATGGTGGGCTCGGAGCTCCCGTCGCCGGAGACCGCCGAGAGCACCGTCACCGAGACCGTCGTGCTCTCCCTCGTCGATGTCATGCACGCCGACGCCTCCGGGCGCACGCTGCTCGACCGGATCTCGCTGGACGTGCGGGCTGGTGAGGTGGTCGGCATCGCCGGGGTCGAGGGCAACGGCCAGGTCGAGCTGGTGGAGGTCGTCATGGGCATGCGACGCGCCGGATCCGGCACCATCACGCTCTCCGGGCAGGACATCACCCGGGCCACCACGCGGCAGGTGCGCGACCACGGGGTCGGGTTCGTCCCCGAGGACCGGCACCGTCACGGGCTCCTGCTCGACTCCCCGCTCTGGGAGAACCGCATCCTCGGCCACCAGCACCGTCCACCGGTGGTCAAGGGCCCGCTCATCGACGTCAAGGGCGCGCGCGGCGACTCCGAGCGCATCGTGACCGACTACGACGTCCGGACTCCCGGCGTCGACACGTCGGCCAGGGCGCTGTCGGGTGGCAACCAGCAGAAGTTCATCGTCGGTCGCGAGATGAGCGGCGACCCGTCGCTCCTCGTCGCGTCGCACCCGACGCGCGGTGTCGACGTCGGCGCCCAGGCGGCCATCTGGGGTCACATCAAGCGAGCCCGACGCGAGGGTCTCGCGGTGCTGCTCGTCTCCGCGGACCTCGACGAGCTGATCGGACTCTCGGACCGTCTCGTGGTGATCCTGCGGGGACGCATCGAGGACGAGCTCGACCCCAGGACGGTCACCGCCCAGGAGCTCGGTCGAGCCATGACGGGAGGCTCGGCGGGGGTGCCGGGCGACGGGCGGCTGGACGGCTCGGCGGGGGTGCCGGGCGACGGGCAAGGAGGTCCGACCGCATGAGCAGCGTGCGCAACGTCGTGACGGGGCTCCTGCCCCCGGTCGTGGCGGTCCTGGCGGCCATGGTCGCGACCAGTCTCGTCATCGTCGTCACCGGCGGGTCGGCGATCGACTTCCTGTCCACGATGCTCACGCCGCCGCGCGCCCGCGTGCTCGTGGACATCCTCAACCAGGCCTCGATGCTCGCGCTCGCCGGATTCGCTGCGGCGATCGGCTTCCGCATGGGCCTGTTCAACATCGGCGTCGAGGGGCAGTACATCGCCGGCTCGTGCGCGGGGGCGTTCTTCGCCGTGTCGGGGCTGCTCACCGGTTGGGCCAACATCATCGCGACCCTCGTCGTCGCCGTCGTGGCCGGTGCGGCGTGGGCGAGCATCGCCGGACTGCTGAAGGTCTACCGCGGGGTCAGCGAGGTGATCTCGGCGATCATGCTCAACTACGTCGCCTTGACGCTCGCCAACTACTTCGTCCGCACCCACGGCGAGAGCACCGGCTACCAGCGCACGGTGGGTTCCCTGCCCAACGACAGTCGGCCGCTCGGCATCCCGATCGTCGAGGGTGCCAAGGACCTCTGGGCGCTCGCGGTCCTCGCGATCGTCGTGGCAGTGGCGTACTGGTTCCTGCTGGAGCGGACCCGGTTCGGGTTCGAGCTGCGGGCCTCCGGCGAGTCCGGGTCGGCTGCGATCGCCGGTGGGATCGACTCCCGACGCATGGTGCTGGTGACGATGGCGCTGTCCGGGGCCATCGCAGGCCTGGTGTGGATGCCGTCCTTCTTCGGGGCCACGCACACCTTCGGCATCCCGGAGAACTTCCAGACCGGAATCGGGTTCACCGGGCTCGCGGTCGCGTTGCTCGGCCGCAACCGGTCCTTCGGCATCCTCGTCGGCGCACTGCTGTTCGCCTACCTCGCCGCGCAGTCCAACGGTCTGCAGCGCGAGGGCATCGCGACCGAGATCATCGGCATCACCCAGGGTGTCGTGGTGCTCGCGGTCGTCATCGCGTACGAGGTCGTCGCGAGACGGCGACGCCGCGCGGAGCAGTCGTCGGTGGCCGAGCAGCTGGGCGACGTCGAGGAGGCGCGAGCATGAGTGAGCGGCAGCGAACGAGCGAGCAGGCTGTCATGCGGTTCACGTCCTGCTGTGGTCCTTCTGAGGGCGTGACCGCATGACGGAGACCATGACCAGGCCGCCCGCGGCCGACCCCTCCCGCTTGAGGACGATCCGCTGGGTGACGCTTCTCGCCGTCGTCGCGGGCGTCGTGGTGGTCTCGCTCGTGCGGATCATCACCGGCGCGGACCGGATGACCTCCCCGGGAGCGTTGCGCCTCGGCATCATCGCCGCCTGTCCCATCCTCCTGGCCGCCCTCGGCGGACTGTGGGCGGAGCGGGCCGGCATCGTCAACATCGGACTCGAGGGTCAGATCCTGCTCGGCACGTGGGGTGCGGCGTTCTGCGCGTTCCACTTCGGCCCCGTCATGGGCCTCGTCGGCGCCGCGGTGATGGGTGCGATCGGTGGGCTCGTGCACGCCGTGGCCACCGTGACGTTCGGGGTCGACCACATCATCTCCGGCGTGGCGCTCAACATGATCGCCCTCGGAGCGGTGGGCTTTCTCGCCCGCGTGGCGTTCAACGACCTGAAGGGTGGCGGGCCGCGGAACCTGTCCGGCTACGAGACGCTTCCCACCATCACCGTGCCGGGGGTCTCCGGTGCCGCTCTCGCGATCGCGGAGAAACGCTGGTTCGTCGTCTCCGACGTGGCGAGCGCCGTGGCCGCCGTCACGACGGGGTTGTCCGTCGTGACGCTGCTCGTGGTGGCGCTCGTCCTCCTCACCGGGTTCGTCCTGTGGCGGACGTCGTTCGGGTTGCGGCTGCGGTCATGCGGCGAGAACCCGCAGGCGGCGGAGACGCTCGGCATCGACGTCTACCGGTACAAGTACGTGGCGGTCATGATCTCCGGAGCGCTCGCCGGTCTGGGCGGTGCGTACCTGTGCATGGTGGCGTCGTCGTCCTTCACGGTCGGTCAGAGCGGGGGGCGCGGTTACATCGGTCTCGCGGCGATGATCTTCGGCAACTGGCGTCCCGGAGGCGTGGTCACCGCGTCCCTCATGTTCGGCTACACCGACGGGGTCTCGCTGCTGTCCAACAGCGGTGCCGTGGTGCACGCGCTGCTCCTGCTGGTGGCGGTCGGTCTCGCGGTCTACGCGGTGCTGCGCTGGCGGGCCGGGGCGAGGGTGGCTGCGGCCGCCGTGGCAGGGATCGCGGCCCTCGTGCTGCTGTGGTACCTCCTCGCCGACACCGTGCCCTCGTCGTTCACCGGCATGACGCCCTACATCGTGACCCTGTTCGTCATCTCGGTCGCGGCGCAGCGACTACGCATGCCGGCGGCGGACGGCAAGCCGTACCGCAAGGGGTCCGTCGGATGATCGGTGCGACCCCCGGTCGTAGGGTGGCCCCGTGACGTTCGGCATCTCCGGCGCCGACGACCCGGTCGACTGGTCGTCGCTGCGCGACTACGCCACCCAGGTGATGGAGCGCGCCTACGCGCCGTACTCGCAGTACCGGGTGGGCGCGGCGGGACTCGTCGACGACGGCCGGGTCGTGCTCGGCTGCAACGTCGAGAACGCCGCCTACGGCGTCGCCCTGTGTGCCGAGTGCGGCCTGGTGTCCGCCCTGCACGCCACGGGCGGCGGGCGGCTGCGCGCCGTCGTCTGCGTGGACGGTCGAGGAGAGCACCTCATGCCGTGCGGTCGGTGCCGACAGCTCCTGTGGGAGAACGGCGGCGCGGAGATGCAGCTCATGACCCCCTCAGGCGTGCGCACCATGGCCGAGGTCCTGCCCGACGCGTTCGGTGCCCACAACCTGGGTGACCAGGATCTGGGCGAGCGGTGAGGGCCGACCTCAGCGCACCCGGGCTCCTGGACGATCCCTACCCGTACCTCGCCGAGCTACGTGGCGCCGGGCCCATGCTGGCGTCCCAGGACGGACGATGGGTGGCCACCACGCATGCGGCCGTGAGCGCGGTGCTGCGTGACCGACGGCTGGGTCGACTCTGGACGGACTGGGAGCCGACCGAGCAGATGGAGCCCTTCAACACGCTCCACCGCAACCAGCTGATGGAGAACGAGCCGCCCGAGCACACCCGCATGCGTCGCCTGCTGGCCGGTGCGTTCGGCCGCGGACACGTCGAGCGGATGGCCCCTCGCATCGAGTCACTGACCGAGGAGATGCTCGACGGGCTCGCCACCGATGGCCCGGTCGACATCCTCGCCAGTTACGCGGAGCCGATGCCGGTCTTCGTCATCGCCGACCTCCTGGGCGTCCCGCGCGAGGACCACGTCAGGCTGCGCGACTGGTCCCAGGCGATCGTGCACATGTACGAGCAGGGAGTCGACGAGGCGACCAGGTCCGCCGCGGTCACTGCGAGCGAGGAGTTCGCCGGGTACGTCCGGGACGTGGTGGAGCGGCGGCGGCGTGAGCCCGGCGAGGACCTCGTCACCGACCTCGTGCGCGAGGTGGACGGCGACGGCGCCCGGATGAGTGACGACGAGCTCGTCGCCACCGTCGTCCTGCTGCTGAACGCCGGGCACGAGGCGTCGGTCAACGTGTTCGGCAACGGTCTGCACGCGCTGCTGTCCCATCGCGAACAGCTCGCCCGCATCACGTCGGGCGAGATCTCCGTGGCCGTCGCGCTGGAGGAGCTGATCCGGTTCGACGCGCCCCTGCAGATGTTCGAGCGGACCGCGACCGTCGACGTCGAGATCGCCGGTCAGACGATCCGGGCGGGCGAGACCGTCGCGTGTCTCATGGGCTCGGCCAACCGTGACCCGGAGGTCTTCGCGGCGGCCGACACCTTCGACGTCTCCCGCGATCCCAACCCGCACGTCGGCTTCGGCATGGGTCTGCACTTCTGCCTGGGCGCGCCGCTCGCGCGCCTGGAGCTCGAGATCACCGTCCGACGGTTGCTCGAGCGGTTCCCCGACCTGGCCCTCACCGGCCGGGCGCCCCGCCGCCCCACGTGGGTGCTGCGCGGGTACGAGTCGATCGAGGTGACCCTGACATGACCATCACGGAGCCCTTCGACGCTCCGGCCGTCATCGCGGCCAAGCGCGACCGGCACGCCCTGAGCGACGAGCAGATCGACTGGGTGGTGGACGCGTTCACGCGAGGCGTCGTCGTGCCGGAGCAGATGTCCGCTCTCGCGATGGCCGTCCTGCTCAACGGCATGGACCGACGCGAGATCGCCCGCTGGACGGCGGCGATGATCGCCAGCGGGGAGCGGATGGACTTCTCCTCACTCAGCCGACCCACCGCGGACAAGCACTCCACGGGTGGCGTGGGGGACAAGATCACCCTCCCGCTCGCCCCGCTCGTGGCGGCGTGCGGTGTCGCCGTGCCGCAGCTGTCCGGCCGCGGGCTCGGGCACACCGGTGGGACGCTCGACAAGCTCGAGTCGATCCCCGGCTGGAGGGCGGATCTCTCGAACGAGGAGATGCTGGCCCAGCTGGAGGACGTCGGCGCCGTCGTCTGCGCCGCCGGAGCGGGTCTCGCCCCCGCGGACAAGAAGCTCTACGCCCTGCGCGACGTCACCGGGACGGTCGAGGCGATCCCACTCATCGCGAGCTCGATCATGAGCAAGAAGATCGCCGAGGGCACGGGATCGCTCGTCCTCGACGTCAAGGTCGGCTCCGGCGCCTTCATGAAGCACGAGGAGCAGGCGCGCGAGCTGGCGCGGATCATGGTGGATCTCGGGAACGACGCCGGCGTCAGGACGGTCGCTCTGCTCACCGACATGTCCACTCCGCTCGGGCTCACGGCGGGCAACGCGCTCGAGGTCCGCGAGTCCGTCGAGGTGCTCGCCGGCGGGGGGCCGGAGGACGTCGTGGAGCTCACCGTCGCCCTCGCCCAGGAGATGCTCTCCGCGGCCGGGCGAGATGACGTCGACCCCGCCGACGCGCTCGCCGACGGCCGCGCCATGGACGTCTGGCGGCACATGATCGCCGCGCAAGGTGGCGATCCCGACGCCGAGCTGCCCGCCGCGCGCGAGACCCACGTGGTC
>JBQGDU010000548.1:0-3025 GCA_052039245.1 Aeromicrobium sp.
CGTGGAACCATCGGGCGCCGGAGTCGCTTGGGCTGGCGGCCGAGGAGGCCGTACGCGCTGCGCAGCGGGCGGACGACGACTTCGGCTCGGTGGGGGCCCCGGTCCGGCGTGCCCTGCACTCCGCCGGCATCTCGGACCTGCACACGCTCGCCTCGCGTCCGCGCGACGAGGTGGCCGCGCTGCACGGAGTGGGGCCGAGGGCCCTCGATCTCCTGACGGGGGAGCTCGCGGCTCGTGGGGTGGACTGGTGAGCGTCCTGCGGGTCCTGGAGCCCGACGACGCCGTGGCGCTCTCCGAGCTCTGGCAGGCCAACCGCGACCATCTGGATCCGTGGAGCCCCTTGCGCGACGACGACCGGTGGTACGCCGTCGACGGTCAGCTCGAGCTCGTCGAGCGACGCCTCGAGGCGATGGCACAGGATCGAGGAGCCTTCTTCGTCGTGGTCGACGACGCGGAGGTCGTCGGCGAGATCAACCTGACGGACGTGGTCCGCGGGGCCTTCCAGAACGGTCACGTGGGCTACTGGCTGGCGGAGGCCGCCACCGGGCGCGGACTCATGACGCGGGCCGTGGAGGAGCTGGCCGAGCACGCGTTCGACGTGATGGGCCTGCACCGTCTGCAGGCGGGCACCCTCACGCACAACGTCGCCTCGCAAGGCGTCCTGGAGCGGTGCGGCTTCACCGCCTACGGCACCGCGCCGAAGTACCTGCGCATCGGCGGACGCTGGCAGGACCACGTGCTGTTCCAGCGGCTCGCCCACTCCGGCGAGCGGGACTCGTGACCGTCAGCCCCGCGGGGTCCGGCGGTCCGCCACGCCCAGCACGTAGGCCACCTGGCCGAGGTGCTGCAGGGTGTCGCCGAGGACGCTGACGAGTCGGACGCCGGCCGTCACCGGAGGATCCCAGCGCTCGTCCACGACGCGCGCCAGCTCATCGGACGTCACCGTGTCCAGGTAGCGGCGGGTCAGAGCATCGACGTCGCGGTGGTAGGCGGCGAGCAGATCACCGGTGGCGCACACCTGGAGCACCGCGTCGATGTCCTGGCCGTAGCCGATGTCGTCGTGGTCGAACGGCAGCCCGAAGCGCTCGGCCCACGTGTCCCAGGCCTGTGGCACGCCGGCGAGTCCCGCGACGTGGTCGTCCTGCACCCTCGCCAGGTGCCACACCAGCCACGACGGCGGGTTGGCGCCGGGATCGACCTGAAATCCGGCGGTGCTCTCGTCGATCCGGTCGCTCAGCTGCTCCACGAGCTCGCGCACCCGGCCGAAGCCGTCGTGCAGGAGGTCGCGCAGCGCGTCTGCTTCACTCATGACTCCCACGATCGCACCGAACCCCTAGGCTGGCGACATGGTTCGGCTCGACCCCACGCGCGACATCGTCCAGCTCACCGCCGACGTCGTGGACGTCGCCTCGGAGAGCCACCAGGAGGCCGAGCTCGCCGATGCCGTCGAGCAGGTGCTGCGTGCGCAGCCGCACCTCGAGGTGGCTCGTGACGGACACACGCTCGTCGCCCGCACGAGCCTGGGTCGGGACGAGAGGGTCGTCATCGCCGGTCATCTCGACACGGTCCCTGCCAACGACAACTTCCCCTCGCGCTTGGACGGCGACGTCCTCTGGGGGCTCGGCTCGTGCGACATGAAGGGCGGCGTGGCCATCGCGCTCAAGCTCGCGGCGAGCCTGGCCGCGCCGGTGCGCGACGTCACCTACGTCTTCTACGAGGCCGAGGAGGTCGCGGCCGTCCACAACGGTCTCGGTCGCGTGGCGCGCGAGCGCCCTGCGCTCTTGACGGGCGACTTCGCCATCCTCATGGAGCCGTCCGACGCCGGCGTCGAGGCGGGCTGTCAGGGCACGGTGCGCATCGACGTCGTCACGCGCGGCGAGCGGGCGCACTCGGCGCGGTCGTGGCGCGGCAGCAACGCCATCCACGCCGCGGCGCCGATCCTCGCGACACTCGCCGCGTACGAGCCGCGGCGCGTCGTCATCGACGGGCTGGAGTACCGCGAGGGGCTCAACGCCGTCGGCGTCAGCGGGGGAGTGGCGGGCAACGTCGTGCCCGACGAGGCCCGGGTCAGCATCAACTACCGGTTCGCGCCGGACCGCAGCGTCGCGCAGGCGCTCGAGCACCTGCGCGAGCTGTTCGACGGGCACGAGATCGTCGTCACCGACGAGGCACCCGGCGCTCTGCCCGGTCTGGACCGGCCTGCCGCTGCCGCGTTCGTCGAGGCCCTCGGGGTCGAGCCGCGGCCGAAGTTCGGCTGGACCGACGTCGCCCAGTTCACGCAGCTCGGGATCCCTGCGGTCAACTACGGTCCCGGTGATCCCCTGTACGCCCACAAGCAGGACGAGCACGTCCCGGTGGCCCAGCTGGTCGCGGTCGAGGACGCCCTGAGGAGATGGTTGAGCGCATGACGTCCTACGACAAGGGACCGGTCCGCCTGCGACGCAGCCGCATCCCGTCGAGCACCACCGACCAGCGTCTGCTGGACTCCCGCGGCCCTGCCGACTGGGTGCACACCGACCCCTGGCGGGTGCTGCGCATCCAGAGCGAGTTCGTCGAGGGGTTCGGCGCCCTGGCCGAGCTGGGTGAACTGCGCGACGTCGGTCCAGCCGAACTTCGGCCGGGGCTCGACCCCGAGCGCCTCGATGAAGGCCGCCGCGGCGGGCAGTTCCAGGCCGGGCAGCGCACCGGGGGCGGTGTCGGTGACCTCGATCTCGTGGGTACCGAACAGCTCACGCAAGTGGGCGAGCGCCTGCTCCTCGGTGCGATCCGGCGCGAAGCGGTAATTGATGCTGACTCTCGCCTCGTCGGGGACAACGTTGCCGGCCACTCCGCCGCTGATGCCGACGGCGTTGAGCCCCTCGCGGTACTCCAGCCCGTCGATGACCACGCGTCGCGGCTGGTAGTCGGCGAGGATGGCGAGGATCGGCGATGCACCGTGGATGGCGTTGCTGCCGCGCCAAGAGCGAGCGGCGTGCGCGCGCTCGCCGCGGGTGACGACGTCGATGCGCATCGTGCCCTGGCCGCC
>JBQGDU010000549.1:0-18815 GCA_052039245.1 Aeromicrobium sp.
CGCCGCGGGCTCCCGTGCGCCGCCCACTCTACGCCCGGGATCCATCCCCAGATTTGGGAGCCCCTGCACTCAAAGCACCACCTATTGCGTGCCCCAGCTCACAAATCTGGGGTGGGAGGCGCGTGGGAGGTGGGGACCCAGAAGCGGTCCTCCCCCTCGTGGTTGCGGCCGTCCGGGACGCCGCCGTGCCTGGCCACGACGCGCAGCGACGCGACGTTGTCCGGCGCCACCGTGAGGAGCGCGCGGTCGAGACCGCGCTCCCGCAGCCGCGCGAGGCCCTGACCGAGCATCGTCGTCGCATGTCCCTGACCCTGCCAGGGCGCGACGACGTGGTAGCCGACGTGCCCACCGCCCTCGTCGTCGGTGAGGCGGTACCGCAGGACGAGGCTGCCGAGGTAGAGGTCGGCGGAGACGAACCAGAAGACCTCCGACGGGACGCCCCACCGCTCGCGGACGCCCGCCCGCTCGGCGACGTACGCGTCGAAGTCCTCGCTCGCCGGGCCGAGCCAGCCCGTGTCGGACCCACGCACGCGCATGTCCGCCAGCTCTCCCACGAGGTAAGAGGTGCGGACCGCCGTCGTCGGCGGCACGAGGCGCGGCGACTCGGGCAGGACGATCACCCCACCATCCTCACACCGACCCGGCGGCACCTCCCAGGTCCGTGAGGAGCATGACCACGGGGACGGCGGCGAGGGCGAGGCCACCGAGCACGACGGCGACGTCGAGCCTCGTCCACGGGGCGGGGTCGGCCCACGTCCTGGCGCGCGCCGCGGCGAACCCGCGGGCGTCGAGCGCCACGGAGCGTCGCGAGGCCGAGCGCAGGGAGGCGACCAGCAGCGCGAACGCCATGGACCCTCCGTGCCGAGCTCGTGCGACGAGGCCGAACCCCGCCGGGGCGACCCCCCGTGCCCGACGGGTGCGGCCGAGGTCGCGCCAGGTGCCGAGCAGCTCACTCACCTGCTGCAGCGCCGCGGTCACCGCCACCACCGGGCGGGCCGGCAGGCGCAGGTTCTGCCCGAGGTGGTCACCCAACCGCGCCGGGTCCATGAGCACCGCCACGAGCGAGCCCGGCCACGCCAGCACCACGATGCGCAGGCCGGCCGTCACCGCCACCACCTCGTCGCGGCCGCCGAGACGCCACGTCGAGTACGCGACCGTGAGCCCGGCGAACAGCGCGAACCCCAGACAGAGCAGAACGTACCGCCACGACGGGACGAGCAGGAAGGCCGCGACGGCGTACAGGGCGACGGTGACGAGCGCGATCGGCAGCGTGCGCACGGCGAGCGACGCCGGCACCGACGCGACTCCCACCACGAGCAGCGCCAGGGGGTTCGCCCGTGGCAGCCAGCTCCTCATCGCTGCAGCCCCGCGAGTGGCGCGTCCCTGTCCGCGAGTGGCGCAGGGCCGCGGTTTCGAGCCGGCGTGTCGCACGAACCGGCGCCACTCGCGGTCGAAGGGGCGCCACTCGGGGCGGGGGTCATCGGTCGCCTCCGAGGACCACGGTGTCGTCGGCGTGGGCGACGAGGTCGACGTCGTGCGTCGCGATGGCGACGAGTGCCCCGGCACCCGCGGCCGAGGCCGCCCAGCCGGCGACGGCGGCCCACGTGTTCCGGTCCTGGCCCACCGTCGGCTCGTCCAGCAGGACCGTGCCGGGTCGGTGCGCGAGCGCGGCGGCGAGCGCGAGGCGTCGCTGCTCGCCCCCGGAGAGCCGGTACGGACTGTCCGTCGCGAGCTCGCCGAGCCCGAGCACCTCGAGCACGGCGTCGACGTCGACGTGGCGGCCCACCCGCTCGCCGGTGAGCGCGACCTCCTCGGCGACCGTGCGCGCCAGCATCCCGACCTCCGGTCGTTGAGGCACCCAGCCCGAGTGCCGCGCGAGCTGCAGCGACGTCAGCTCATCACGACCTCCGGCCACACCGTGCGTCGGTCTCTGCAGACCGGCGAGCACCGCGAGCAGCGTGGACTTCCCGGCCCCGGAAGGGCCGGTGACCGCGTGCAGCCGCCCGGGGACGAGGTCGGCGTCGACGTCGTCGAGCGCGACCGTGCTCACCGAACCCTGCATCGAGCGTCGGGTCAGCGTGACGCCGAGTCCGCGCACGGCGAGCGCCTCCGCCGGCTCCTCCGGCCGCACGAGCGACGACGGGACCGGCACCGGGACCGGTGCCGGCAGTCCGGGCATCCACACCCCGAGGTCGCCGAGCAGGTCGCGCCACTGCTCGACGAAGGTGCGCGGATCGGTGTCGGCCCGCACCCCACCGTCCGGGCCCAGCACCACGACGCGATCGACGACGTCGAGCCACGGCCCGATCCGGTGCTCCACGACGAGCAGCGTCGCCCCGGTGGTGTCCACGACGTCGACGACCGCCTCGCGCACGGCCGTGGCGTGCGCGGGGTCGAGCATCGACGTCGGCTCGTCGAGCAGGAGCAGGCCCGGCCGCATGGCGAGCGCTCCGGCGAGCGCCAGTCGCTGCAGCTCGCCACCGGACAAGGCGTCCGTCGGATGACGCCGACCCTGGGTCAGCCGCACCGCCTCCGACGCGGCGTCCACCCGACGCCAGATCTCCTCCCGCGGCAGGCCCAGGTTCTCCGGCCCGAAGGCGATGTCGCGTCCGACGCGCCCCGCCACGACGGAGTCCCCGGGGTCCTGGCCGACGAGACCCACGGTGTGGTCCGCCGACCCCGAACCGACCGTCACCGATCCGCTCAGGTCTCCTGCGAAGGTCTCCCCCAAGGCGCCGACCAGTGCGTGCAGCAGCGTCGACTTGCCCGAGCCGCTCGGACCGGCGAGCAGCACGCGCTCCCCCGGCTCGACGGTCAGGTCGAGTCCGGAGACCACGGATTCGCGACGCCCCAGCGGCCGCCAGCCGAACCCGTCGAACCGCAGCCCGACGGGCCGCGTCGCCTCGACGACGGATCCTCGTCCAGAGGCCACGTCACTGCGTGGCGACGTCGCGGTCGTGCGCCTCCCGACCGGCCCCGAAGGCGTCGAGCGCCCCCGTGCCGGCGAGGGCCCGCACCAGCACCCAGCCGAGCCCGCCCGCGACGACCGCACCGGACACGACGAAGAACCCGCCGTAGACGAGCCGGTAGGCGGCGTCCCAGTCGGCGTAGTAGAAGAACGCCTCGTACACGGCGCCGAACGCTCCCGAGAGCGCACCGGCGAGCGCGGCGACGGGCAGCGTCCACACCCGGTACGCGACGAGGAGGAAGGCCAGCTCGGCCCCGAGCCCCTGCACCACGCCGGAGAAGAAGACCGTGAAGCCCCACTCGGTGCCGCCGAGGACGAACATCGAGACGACGGCGGCGACGAGCTCGGTGGCGAACGCCGCTCCGGCCCGACGCACCACCAGGCCGCCGACCACGCCGGCGATGAGCCACGGCCCGGCGAGCAGGCCGCCGGCCGGTGGGTAGCCGACGACCGTCGCGAGGTCGATGACGCCGTAGAGCTTCCCCCAGGCCCAGAAGACGACGCCGAAGGCGACGCCGAGCGAGGCGATCGTGACCAGGTCGATCGTGCGGTACCGACCTCGGACCATCGGGTTCGTGGATGCAGAACTCATGAGGACTCCCTTCGCCGGTGCTAACCGGAGCAGGTTCAAGGGTCTGCGGCTTCTCCGCACTCTCAGCGCCCTCTGCGGGTGGCGCTCCCCTGTCGTGTGGGTCGAGCCTACTCGTCCGCGGGCCGGCGCACCTCCGCCGGGCTCGTGCAGGAGATGCTTGACAGTCCCTCGTCGACCATGTTCGCGTGGAGGACATCGGCGCCGTTCACACCAGCGGCCGAGGCGCACACGACGCCGATCTCCGGGGGGAGCTCGGGTATGGCACCAGTCGACGCGACGTCGGCACCGCATGCGATCACCTCTCCTCGTGCGCCCGGCTCCGACGAGGGACGAGGTAGATCCATGCGTACGCTTCCGAAATCGATCCTGGCCACCACCGTGATGGCGACGACGTTCTCCCTGGGCACGACCGCCGCCGTGGGATCCTCCGCCGGCACCCCGACCACGGCCGCGATCAGCAGCCAGGCCGATGCTCCCGCACCCACGCCGGAGCAGATCGACTTCGTCGAGTCGCTCGACGTCAGCGCCCTGGCCGAGATCGACGAGGCCATCGCCGCGCACGGCTCCGACGGCCCGTCGACCATGGCCTTCCCGATCGCGGCGGCCGCCATCGCCGCGGCCGCCTGGTGCGCCAAGGGAGCCCTCGCGAGCGTGCCGACGTCGGTGATCGACGACGTCGCGAACGGCGGCGAGGGCACCTCCTACGTGCGGAACGCGATCATCGGATGCCTCGGCGGCGAGATCGGCGGCGTCGTGTGGAAGTTCCTGCCCGGCTGGGTGAAGAAGAAGGCCGTCGAGATGGTGGCCGCCTTCATCATCAAGTACATCCGCTGAGCAGCCACGACCTGCGCCCGGGGGTGGCGCGGCGACCGCGCCGCCCCCGGGCCCTCTCCGAGGAGGCAGAGTGCCCTACCTGATCGCCGCGATCTTCCTGATCGGCGCCATCGTGTCGATCCTCGCCGTCATCACGGCCCGCAGAGGTCAGGTGACCCACGGCAGCGACGGCTACGGAGCGCCGCCGCACGTGTCCTCCGACCCGGCCCTGAGGAAGAAGGCCAACGAGATCGTCGAGTGGTGGGGCACGCTCCTGACCGCCCTCTGCCTGGCACCGGTGGCGGTCATGGTCTCCGTCATCGTCCGCGACATCGAGGACTTCGTGACGACGCCGGTCCTGGTCTGCGTGGGGCTCTACGGCCTCCTGGTCGCGGCGCTGGCGGCGTACCCGTTCGAGAAGATCAAGCGCCTCTGAGCCGGACCGCCGTCCGACGCCGCCTCACGTGAAGTAGTCCTCCCGGCCGAACATCGTGGCCGTCTCGCGGCCACTGGGGGAGCCGCGGTCGGGGTCGGCGCCGGCGTCGAGCAGCACGCGGACGACCTCGTCCTCGCCCTTGAACACGGCACCGGCGAGCGGACTCTGGCCGCGGTCGTTGAGCGCGTCCACGGCGGCTCCGCGCTCGAGGAGGACACGGACCGCGGGGGCATGTCCGTGGTAGGCAGCGAGCATCAGGATCGTGTTGCCGGCGGCGTCGGTGAGCCCGACCGGCACACCGGCGTCGACGTACCCCGCGAGCCGCTGCGCATCGCCGGTCCGCGCGAGCTCGAACACCTGGTGCGCGAGCTCGACGAGGCGCGGATCGAGGTCGGTCATGGCCCCACGGTAGACCGATGTCGGCCTGCATCCTCCCGGTCCCGTGCCGCGCGATCTACCGTGGTCCCATGACCGTCGCCGAGAACCTGTTGCTGCTCGCGATCGACCCCGAGTCCGGCAAGATCCGCATCGGGTCGACGCAGAGCGACCCCGTGCTGGGCGGTGCCGCCCTCATCGAGCTCGTCAACCGCGGCCGTCTCGCCCTCGAGGGCGAGGGACGCAAGGCCCGCGTCGTGGTCGCGGACCCCGCCCCGGTGGACGACCCACCACTCGAGGCCGCCCTCGCGCGGATCCGCCAGCGGGGCCGCCAGGCCCCGAAGTCCGCCGTCACGCGGCTCGGCAAGAAGTACCGGGGCGCGGCGCTGGAGCAGATGCAGCGAGAGGGCGACGTCCGACGTCTCGAGCAGCGCGTCCTGGGCTTCCCGGTGGAGCGGTACGAGATCGTCGACGGCGCCCGGCGTGGCGACCTGCTGGGTCGGGTCGACGCCGTCCTGCTGCGGGACCAGCCGGCCGACGAGGAGACCGGCCCCCTCGTCGGCCTCCTGCTCGCCGCCGACCTGCTCGGGCTCGTGGTCACCCGCGCCGACCGACGGCAGGCGAGGGCCCGCGCGAAGGTCGTCGCCGAGGGCGCCTGGGCGAGCGACGGCGTGCGGAGCGCGATCGCCTCGGCACAGGCGGCCATGACCGCGGCCATCGGCGCCGCGGCCGCCGCCGGCGCGTCCAGCAGCTGACCGTCCCCCACCGGGCTGGGCTGGGCTGTGCCTCCCAGTTCGACCCGTGCGACACAATGGCGCCATGGCCTCCGTGCGCACTCCCGACCCGAATCCCGGCTGGCTCTCCGACGTCGCGCTGGAGGAGACGCGCTCGCGGGTGCCGATCCTCTACGTCGAGGGCATCCCGGTCCGCGTGGACGCGACGGGCAACGTCGAGCACGTCGGGCTCCTGCTGCGTGGGTCCGCCACGACGGGTGCCATGAACCGCACGTTCGTCTCCGGTCGCGTCATGCACGGTGAGTCCGTGCGCGACGCGCTCCTTCGCAACCTCGAGAAGGACCTCGGTCCCACCGCGTTCCCGCAGCTCCCCGCCAGCACGGTGCCGTTCACCGTGGCCGAGTACTTCCCACTTCCGGGCGTCACGCCGCTGCACGACTCGCGCCAGCACGCCGTCGCGCTCGTCTACGTCGTCCCCGTCACGGGCGAGTGCAACCCGCGCCAGGACGCCCTCGAGCTCAGCTGGATGACCCCCGCCGACGCTGCCTCCGACGCCGTCGCCGACGAGCTGGAAGGTGGCCGCGGAGCGCTGCTCAAGCAGGCCATGGCCCACGTCGGCGCGCTGACCTGAGGTCGGGTCCTCTCCGCCGCACCACCTGCGTCTCCTCTGGTCCGACCGCGCACACGCGAGAAGGCCGACGAAGGACGCACCTGCTCGTCCTGCCGTCGGCCCTCACCTCTCGGTGCGCCCAGCTCTGATCAGGACACGTCGTCCCAGAAGGCGCGCAGTGCCTTCTCGACCTCGGCGGGCTGGTCGATGTTCGGCGAGTGGCCGGAGGAGAGCACCGTCGTGCGGACGCTCGGCGCCGCCGCGGTCACGTGGTCAAGCCACTCCGGCTCGACCATCACGTCACGGTCCCCGGCCAGGAGCAGGACCGGGACACCGCACGTCTCGAGGCTGGCCGGGTAGTCGTCCGCGGGTGCGGCGGCGGCCGGGACCTCGGGGTTGCGCAGGCCCCACGCCCGCAGAGACTCCCAGTGCCCGGGGACCAGGCTGTTGTCCAGGCGCCGTTGCACGTGCTCCTCGCTCGCCGTGCCACCGACCACGAGGTCGCTGATGCGCCGGGCGTCCTCACGCGTCGCCTGGTAGTCGGCCATGGCCGTCATCCCCGTCTGTGAACGCCACGGCCCCCCGGTGCCGGCGATGCTCGTGACGCTGCGCAGCGGCAGTGCGCTCGGGCTCGCTGTCGCCGCCCGCAGCAGCAGCGACCCACCGAAGCTGTTGCCGACGGCGTGGACCCCGTCAAGCCCCAGCTCCCGGAGCAACGCCGCGAGGTGCGCCAGACGCGGCGCGTACAACGACTGGTCGAAGTGGTGCACCTTGGCGCTGCCGCCCCAGCCGAGCAGGTCCGGCATCACGACGTGGAAGTCAGCAGCCAGCGCAGTGCCGACGTCGCCGAACGCGAGCAGGGCGTCAGTGCCGTAGGCACCGTCGTGCACGAGCAGGACGGACTGCGCCGCGGGGTCGCCGCCCTCGTACACGCGGGTGGCGAGCCCGTCGACGACGAGGTCACGGGGCGTCAGAGAGGTCATGAATGGTCCTTTCCACAGGGGTTGATGGTCATGCGGTCCGTCCGCGCGCACCGCGGTGCCACGCGAGCAGACGTCGTTCGACGAGGCCGAACAGCGCGTTCAGCAGGTATCCGAGCAGGCCGAGCAGCACGATGCCGGCCCACATGTCAGGCATGGCGAAGGAGCGCTGCGCCTGGATGACGACGTACCCGAGGCCGTTGGTGCTGCCGATCATCTCGCTGATCACCATGAGGATGATCCCGAGCGACAGGGCCGTGCGGATGCCGGCCATGATCTGCGGCGACGCGGCCGGCAGGACGATGCCTCGCAGGACGTCGATCCGCCGGACCGCGTAGGCGCGGCCCGTCTCCAGCTGCAGCGGGTCGATGCCCCGGATGCCGTCGATCGTGCTCAACAGGATCGGCCAGATGCTGCCGAAGGCGATGAGCGTGATCTTGGAGGTGTCGGTGGTGCTGAGCACCAGGATCAGGGGAGGCACGATGGCCGGAGCGGGGACTGCTCGGCAGAACTCGATCACCGGCGAGGTGGTGCGGGCGAGCCAGCCCACCCGGCCGAGCAGGACGCCGAGCACCACGCCGACGACGATCGCGACCGCCAGTCCGGCGGCGAGTCGACCGAGACTGGGCAGGAGGTCGCTGACCACTCGTCCGAAGAGCCACTCGTCCCGGAACGTCTCCAGGACCCGCGGCACCGGGGGGAAGTAGTAGGTGGTGCTGGACAGGCTCCGCCACCAGATCAGTGCGATCACCGCCAGCGGCACGGCAACCTCCAGGCCGAGCAGCATCCAACGACGTCGTGCCGTGCTCATGAGGCCACCTCCCGGTAGGACGGGTGCCAGCGCAGCAGGGCCGACTCCACGCGGACGAAGACGCTGTTGAGCAGCCAGCCGACCAGGCCGGCGGCGATGATGAGGGCATACATCAGCTCCGCGTTCCCGCTGGACCGGGCGAGGTTGATCGTCGCGCCGAGCCCGGGGGCGCCGATGATCAGCTCGGTGCTGACAGCGAGAGCCAGAGCGGTCGCCGAGGAGATCCGCATGCCGGTGGCGATGTAGGGCAACGCGGTCGGCAGCAGGACCTTGGTGAACCGGTCCCACGCACGGATCCGGTAGGACCTGGCCGTGTCCATCTGCACGGGGTCGAGGTCGCGGACTCCGTACATGGTCTGCACCAGGATCGGCCACGTGGCCGCGAACGCGGCGAGGAAGACCTTGCTCTGCATCCCCGCGCCGAACATCAGGATCGCGAGCGGGATGAGCGCGACCGACGGGACCGGCCTCAGGAACTCGACGATGGGCCGGAGTGCGTGGAACACGGCGTCCGAGAGCCCCGCGACCATCCCCACGGCCAGGCCCACGAGCGTCGCCAGAGCGAGGCCCTGCCCCCACCCCTGCAACGTGAGCAGGAGGTCCGACCACAGGCGGGAGCCGAACGCCTCCTGCGCGAGCGTCGCGAACATCGCGGACACCGGCGGGAAGTAGCGGGAGTCGAGCACTCCCAGGCGGGAGATCAGCTCGAGCGCCACGAGCACGACGACGACGCCACCGAGCCGCTCCGCCGTGACGACGGCCCACCGGGGGGCGCGGCGCACGGCCGCACCCCCCGATGACTCACGGAGCTCAGCTGCCGGTGACCCGGCGGTGTGCACGGTGGTCACTGCGACCCCGACCAGCCGGCGATCAGGTCGTCGACGTCGCCCGGCTCGTCGATGAGCCCGTACTTGGAGCCGAGCTCCTGGTACAGCTCGACCTGAGCGGGATCGATGTCGGTGCGGAAGACCGGCATGGCCATCGTCTCGACGACGGCAGGATCGATCTCCGTGTACTCCAGGACGATGTCGCGAGCCTCGTCCGGGTGGTCGATGGCGTACTGGACCGACGTCTCGAGCGCCCGCTGGAACTTCTCCACCGCCTCGGGGTCGGACTGCGCGAACTGCTTGGTGGTGAAGTAGAACGAGCTCGGCAGCTCCGCCTCGATCTGCTCGTACGGGTGGAGCACGACGCGCGCATCATCGCTCGTCGCCTGTGTCACGTAGGGCTCGACGGCGAACGCCGCGTCCACCTGCTCGTTCTCCACGGCCGCAGCCATGTCGGGGAACGGCAGCTCGATCAGCTTGACGGAGGAGGGGTCCACCCCGGCGTCGTCGAGCGCGCCTCGCAAGGTGACCTCGAGGATGTTCTTGAGGCTGTTGACGGCGATCGTCTTGCCCTCGAGGTCCGCCGGGGACTCGATGGGGCTGTCCTCGCGCACGAGCACGCCGGACCACGCGTCCTCCGTGTCGGCGGCACCCGAGGTCCCGGGAGCGATCACGTCCACGGGCAGGTCCTGGGACTGCGCCAGGACCAGGGACATCGGGTTGGAGAAGCCGATCTGGTCGTCACCGGCCACCACGGCCGCCGTCACGGCGGCGCCGCTGTCCGCGAGGTGCGGCTCGATCGACAGGCCCTCGTCCTCGAAGAAGCCCTTCTCGATGCCGAGGTAGATGGGGGCGACGTCCGTCACGGGGAACATGCCGAGCTTGATGCTCGTCGTGCCGTCCTCGGAGGCCTCACCGCCGCCACCGCAGGCCGCGAGACCGGCGGCGAGGACGGCTCCGGCGCCCAGCAGCGCGAGCCGGCGAGCCGACGGACGCAAGGACGAGGCGCGGGCCGCGCGGCGTCGGGTGTGGATGGTGGTCATGCATGCCTCCAGGAGGTCGTGGCCATGACGGCCGGTGGTGGGGGTGGGTTTCCCGAGAGAAGGTGGCTGCGAGGGTCAGACGAAGTCGGGGTAGGGCAGCCGAGCCTGGACGCCTCCGTCCAGCACGAGCGTCTGTCCGGTCATGTACGACGCGAGTGGTGAGGCGAGGAAGAGCAGGGCCGACGCGACCTCCGAGGGATCGGCGAGACGGCCCATGGGAGCGTTGGCGTCGAAGCGCGCACGCCGTTCGGGGTCGAGGATCTGCTGCATCCGAGGGGTCAGGACCACGCTGGGAGCGACGCTGTTGACCCGCACGCCGGAGGGTGCGAGCTCGACGGCCGCCGTGCGGACGACGCTGATGAGCGCCGCCTTGGCGGCGGCGTAGGGACCGTTGCCCTGAGCGCCGGTGAGACCGGCGATCGAGGACACGAAGGCCAGGGACCCACGCGACTGCGCCAGCGGCGCGGCACCGTGCTTGACGAGCCAGCGAGCGTGCGTGAGGACGATGTCCAGCTGGAACGCCCAGTCCTCCTCCGTCGCCTCGGTCAGGGCACGGAACCTCGCCACCCCGACGATGTCGGTGATGCCGTCGAGGCTGCCGTTGACCGCTCGTGCGGACTCGACGGCACCGGCCAGCTGCTCCTCGACCAGCACGTCGGCCTGCAGTGCCGTTCCGTCGACCTGATCGGCCACGGTCCGCGCGCGCTCCAGGTCCTGGTCCAGGCAGACCACGTGCGCTCCCGCCTGCGCCAGGGCGTGCGCGGTCTGCCGACCGATGCCCTGCCCCGCACCGACCACCAGATGGGTCCGGCCGTCGAGCCGGGTCATGGCGCGGTAGTCCGGAACCGGGCTCAGGTCCACGTCCTCCCCGCTCATCGGCCGTCCTCCGTCCCGGGCGCAGCGCTCGTCATGATCGCCTCGTAGACGTAGGAGCGCAGCGTCGCGAACTCCGGCAGTGCCTTGGTCTGCACCTGGTGGCGCGGACGCGGCAGGTCGACGTCCAGCACCTCGCGGACGCGAGTGGGCCGGGAGGACAGGATCACCACACGGTCGGCCAGGTAGACGGACTCGTCGATGTCGTGCGTCACGAAGACGACCGTGACCCCGTACTCGTGACGCAGTCGCAGGACCAGGTCCTCCAGGTCGGCGCGAGTCTGGGCGTCCACCGACGCGAACGGTTCGTCCATGAGCAGCACGTCCGGCCGGTAGGCGAGCGCCCGGGCGATGGCGACTCGTTGCTGCATCCCCCCTGACAGCTGCCAGGGGTGCTTGTCCGCGAATCCCTGCAGCCCGACGGAGACCAGCGCCTCATCGACCCGGGACTGCCGCTCCTCGCGACTCAGACCCATGCGCCGCAGCGGGAAGTCGACGTTCTTGGCCACCTTCATCCACGGGTACAGCGAACGGCTGTAGTCCTGGAAGACGAGGGCCATGGTGGCCGGCGGCGCCGTCACCTGCTCGCCCAGGAGGCGTACGGTGCCGGCCGTCGGGCTCAGCAGCCCCGACATGCTGCGCAACAGCGTGGTCTTGCCGCAGCCCGACGGTCCGACGATGCACACCAGCTCTCCCTCGCGCACCGAGAAGGAGACGTCGGCGATGGCCTGGGTGGCGCTCTCTCCCGACCCGTAGGTCTTGGCCAACCCCGCGACCTCGAGCATCGTGCGAGCGTGTCGTCCAGGCTCGTGGGCCTGCTCGCGGGGCTCGGCGGAGACGGACGGCGGCACGGTCGCACTCATGCCTCGACCTCCTCGTCGCGGGCGGCGAGCGTGCGCCCTCCGGAGCCCCACTCGTCGCGGGGGACCTCATCCAGCAGCACCCAGACCTTGGCCGCGTCGGCACCGGTCGTGGAGGCGTAGGCCTCGGTCAGGGCTCGCACCAGCTCGCGTCGAGTCGCGGTGTCGAGGGTGGTCGCATGGCGTACGTCGATCAGGGGCATGTCGGTCCTCAGCTCGGGTCGAGGGGCCGGTAGGCCCCGGGGTCGATATCGGTGGAGAGCTCGTAGAAGCGCAGCAGCGGCCACGGCCAGTTCTGCGTCACTCGTCCGCTGCTGTTGCGGTACCAGCTGGTGACGCCCTCGCCTCCCCAGGCCCGCTGCGCGTTGCCTTCGTCCATGTCCAGGGCGTAGGCGTCGTAGGCCTCGCGCGTCACGACGAGCGGTGCCCCGTCACGTTCCAGGCTCATGCGGATCAGCTCCATGACGTACTCCACCGAGCACTCGGTCATGAAGATCGCCGAACCGGTGACGACCAAGTTGGTGTTCGGTCCGAAGACCAGGTGCAGGTTCGGGAACCCGGGGACGGAGACCCCGCGGTAGGCGCGGGCGTCGCCCTGCCACTCCTCCCGCAGGTCCACGCCACCGACACCGGTCACCTCCATGGGCACCAGGAAGTCCGACGCCTGGAACCCGGTCGCGTAGACGATCACGTCGACCTCGACATGGCCCTCGGACGTCCGGATGCCGGTCGGCGTGATCTCCTCGATGCCCGCCGTCTCCAGATGCACGTGCTCGCGGTGCAGGGCTGCTGCCCACACGCCGTTGTCGCGGAGCATCCGCTTGCCACCCGGCGGGTAGCTGGGGATCACCTTCGCGAGCAGGTCCGGCCGGTCGGCGTACTGCTCCTCCAGACGAGCGACCAGCTGTTCGCGCAGCATCTGGTTGGCCTCGGAGACGCTGTCGTCCTGGGACCAGTCCGGATCGATCGTCACGAGTGAGAGCCGACCTTCGGTGGCGAGCCAGAACTGCCAGAAGCGGAACCACCGCGCGTACTGCGGCACCAGGTCGAAGAGCACGCTCATCCCCGGCGCGACCGGGTCGTGGTACTTCGGGGTCGGCAGCATCCAGGGCGCGCTGCGCTGGAAGACCGTCAGCTCGCTGACGTCGTCGACGACGGCGGGCACGATCTGGTAGGCGCTGGCCCCCGTGCCGACGACGGCGACGCGCAGACCGCGAAGATCCACCGACGTGTCCCAACGAGCGGAGTGGAAGGCCGGCCCGGTGAAGGTGTCGCGGCCGGGAATGTCCGGCAGCTTGGGCTGGTTCAGCTGACCCACGGCGGTGACGACGGCCGAGGCGCGGTGCACCGAGGACACACCGTCCGGTCCGGTGACGCGCACCTCCCACGTGCCCGTGGCGTCGTCGAAGGCGAGGCTCTCGACCGTGGTGCCGAAGCGGACGTGGCGTCTCAGGTCCAGCTCGGTGGCCACCTCGTCGAAGTAGCGCGCGATGTCCTTCTGGGCGGAGAACTGGTGTGGCCAGTCGGTCTTCTGCGCGAACGAGTAGGAGTACGCGAAGTTGTTCGTGTCGAGCCGGCACCCGGGGTACACGTTGTCCTTCCAGGTACCGCCCACCTCCGGGTTCTTCTCGAAGACCACGAACGGGACGTCCGCCTGGGCGAGCCGGTGGGCGGCCGCCAGCCCGGACATCCCCGCTCCGATGACCACCACGGAGAAGTCGACGTTGGGAGCGATGTCGTCCTTGGTCCAGGTGGGCGCCCCGAGATCACCCTCGATGCCCAGCTCCCGACGGAGCAGTGGCAGGTACTCCGGACCGGCGTCACCGGTCAGGAAGGCCATCACCTGCTCGAGGGGCAGCTCACGGTGCGGGGCCTCGGAGTCGACGAGCCGCAGCACGGCATCGACGGCGACCTCGCGGGCACGGGCCTGCTGTGCCTCGTCCATGCCGCCCTGGGGGAAGATCTCGGCCTCAGCGGGGCGCAGCGGCGGACGCAGGTCGTCGGACAACAGGGACGCGTCGCCGAGGGCGTGGGCCAGGGCGGCGAGCAGCGGCGCGAGCTCCGCGTCGGCCACGGCCGCCACGATCGCCTCGCGTCGATCCGCGGCCGGCGCCACGGGGGGTGGGGCGAGATCAGACGAGGTCATGGGACATCTCCGAGTGTGAGGAACGGGGGCGGGAGTCGACGGCGTCGAGGTGTTCGGCCAGCACGTGGGTGAACTCCTCCGGTGCGTCGATGTTGGACAGGTGGCCGGCGGCGGGGACCACGACGAGCCGGGCGCCCTCGATCGCCTCGGCAACCTCCTGCGAGAGCGCACGCGGAGTCTTCTCGTCCCGCTCGCCGATCAGGACCAGCGTGGGTGCACCGACCCGCTCGAGGGACTCGAGCACGTCGGCGTGGAAACAGGCGCGGGCGGAGGCGACGTAGGACCCGGGGCTGACCCGGGCGATCGCTGCCGCCAGGTCGTCGCGACGCTCCTCGGCCCGCTCGGTGACGAACGTCTGGTCGAGGTAGTCCTGGGCGTAGGCCGTCATGTCCGCGGTCGCAACGGCCTGCTCGATGCCCTCGATCTTGGCGGCGGCGACGTCGGCGTCGAGCCGGGCGAAGGCGTCGGCGATCACCAGCGAGGCGATGCGCTCGGGCCGGGCCGCCGCGTACGCCATGGCCTGCACCCCGCCCATCGAGAGGCCCACCAGGTGGAACGGCCCCTGCACCTGCGCGACGAAGGCGTCGAGGTCGTCGACCCACTGCTGGACGCTGATCGCAGAGATCTCCTCACGGCCCCCGTGGCCGGGGGAGTCGTAGGTCAGGACGGTCCGGGTGGATCCGATCGCCTCCACCTGGTCCCGCCACAAGCCGCGGTCGGTGCCGATGCTGTGGAGCAGGACCACCGGGCGGATGTCGTCACCCTCGGTCACGGGCGTGCCTCGATTCATCGTCGTGCCGACCTCACCGGCCGGGTCCGGCAGCGCCGAACACCGTGGACGCTAGATCCGAAGCCGAGACCAACACAGGCTTGTTACGCACAGCGTAAAAACTCATCGTGTCCGGGGTCACGTGGGGTGGGTCACAGCTAGCGTGGCACTCGTGAGCGCGACAACACCTCGACCAGACGGCTCCGCCACCGCGGCCGAGACCGGCGCCAAGGCCGAGCTCGACCCCGCCCAAGCCCCGACTTCCCAGACTTCTGGGCAGCGCCGGCCCGGCCGGTCCACGCCCCGTTCCGCCACCGCGGACACCTTGGCGAGCGTGGAGCGCGCGATGGCGCTGCTGGAGATCCTGGGTGAGCAGGGACCGCTCAACCTCACCCAGATCGCGAGCCGTCTCGGAGTCAGCAAGACCGCGGTGTTCCGCATGACGCACACTCTGGCCGGGCGCGACTGGGTGGTGAAGGACGCCGACCGCAGCTACCGGCTCGGGCCGGCGCTGCTGGGCATGGCCGTGGCCGCGGCACCGGACCGCCGCATCGTCAACGACCTCCGCGCCGTCATGGAGTCCATGCACGACGCCACCGGGGAGACCATCCACCTCACCCGACTCGACGGCCGCCACGTGGTGTACGTCGAGCAGATCGTCTCGACCCAGCCGGTCCGCTCCGTCGCGGTGATCGGGGCTCGCTCGCCCGCCCACTGCGTGTCCCCCGGGCTCGCACAGCTGTGCCACCAGGGCGAGGAGCAGCTCCGCTGGTTCCTCTCGACGCCGCTGAAGCGATGGACCCCGACGTCCATCACTCGTCCGGAGGAGCTGCGGGCCCGGCTCGACCAGGTCCGCGACGCCGGCTACGCAGTGAACCTCGGCGGCTACCGGGCCGACGTCGGCGGAGTCGGCAGCGCCGTGCTCGACCCCGACACCGGTCACGTCGTGGCAGGCCTCTCGGTCTGCGCCCCCGTCTATCGCCTCAAGTCGCGCGACCTCGACGACCTCGGCGCCCTGGTCAGGGCGTCGGCCAACGACGCCGGGGTCCTGGTCGCCGGGGCGACGAGGTTGACCTGACGTCCCGCCTCGAGGCTCGAGCGGCAGCCCCGCCCACCACCGTCGACGAGGACAGGCGCACGATGGTCCGGTGCGCACGCGTGACCCGAGTCGTTGGCTGCAGCTGGCGATCGGGATGCTCGGCCAGATGGCCGGGACGATCTTCGCCAACGCGGCACCGTTCCTCATCCCCTGGCTGCACCTCGTGGAGGGGATGCCGCTCGCACAGGCGGGCGCGCTCGCCTCGGCTCCGCTGCTTGGCACGACGGTCTCGCTCGTCGCGTGGGGCGTCGTCGTCGACCGCGTGGGTGAACGCGCGTCCCTGACCCTCGGTCTGGGGATCGTCACGGCAGCGGCGTACGGCGCCGCGTTCACCACGTCCTACCTCGCCCTGGCCGTGGCCTTCTTCCTCGGCGGGCTGGGCGTGGCCAGCACCAACTCCGCGAGCGGTCGGCTCGTCGTCGGGTGGTTTCCCCCGGAGCGGCGCGGCACCGCGATGGGCATCCGCCAGACCGCACTGCCGCTCGGGGTGGGCGCGGCAGCCGTCCTCGTGCCGACCCTGGTCGAACGCACCGACCTGCGCACCGCCCTGCTCGTCGTCGCCACGCTCTCGCTCCTCGCGACCCTCGCCTGCGCCCTGCTGGTGGTCGACCCTCCGCGTGCCGGTCGCGCCGAGGCCGCCGACCTCGGCCAGTTGGCCAACCCCTACCGCCGCTCCGTCGACTCGACCCGCCGACTGCCGCGCATCCACGTCGCGTCGGCCCTGCTCGTGGTCCCGCAGTTCACCGTCTGGATCTACATGCTCGTCTGGCTCGTCGACGAGAAGGGTTGGTCCACCGCTGCCGCGGGCGCCCTCGTGGCGACCACACAGGTGCTCGGCGCGGGCGGACGCATCGCCGCAGGCTGGTGGTCGGACCGAGTGGGCAGCCGGATGCGACCGATGAGGACGATCGCCGTGGCCGCCGCGATCACGATGCTGGCGCTGGGTCTGCTCCAGGGCACGACTCTCGGCATCACCCTCGTCGTCGTCGCGACGGTGGTGACCGTCGCGGACAACGGGCTCGCCTTCACCGAGGTGGCTGAGACCGGCGGCCCCTACTGGTCGGGGAAGGCCCTGGGCGTGCAGAACACCGGCCAGTACCTCGTGAGCTCCAGCATGCCGCCCGTCGTGGGAGCGCTCATCGCCGCACAGGGCTACGGGGTGGCGTTCGCGGCTGCGGCGATCTTCCCGCTCGTCGCCCTGCCACTCATCCCCCGAGGGGGGAGACCCGCGACCGCGTCGGCACCGAGCGGGTCTTGAGCGGACTCACAGAACCCTGCCACCGCCCCCGGAAGAAACCTACTCGCCAGTGTAACTCGTTGTTACACTGGCGCTTCCGACGACTCCTTTGGCATGCCTAACTGCGCGTACCGGCCGGCCGGGGGTTAATGTCGGCCCCACTGTCGTGGTCGTCGCCGAAGGATAAGAGGCCCTCATGCAGATCGTCGCGATCGTCGTCTCGCTGGCGTTCACCGCCATCACGATTCCCGTGGTGGCGCTCGCCGTCCGCAAGATGGTCAGGATCATTCGCACCGGCGTCCCCGCACCCGGCCGCACCAACGATCCGGCCGTGCGCACCGTGACCATGCTCCGCGAGACGTTCGTCCACACGCGCATGCTCCAGTGGACATGGGTGGGCGTCCTGCACTGGTTCGCGTATGCCGCGTTCCTGGTGCTCGCCACCGCCGTGGCCCAGGCGTTCTTCCAGCTGTTCGACCCCGAGTTCGTGTGGCCGATCATCGGTCACTTCTTCCTCTACGAGTGGATCAGCGAGTTCATCGGCCTGCTCGGTGCCCTCGCGATCTACCGCCAGGTCAGGCACCCGAAGAGGCTCGGCCGGCAGAGCCGCTTCTTCGGCTCTCGCATGGGCCAGGCGTACTTCGTGGAGTTCATGGTCTTCCTCGAGAGCTCCGCGATCCTGTTCATCCGCGGCGCCGAGTACAACCTGTTGCAGGCCGAAGGCAGCGAGTACGCCACGGGCCTCCACTTCCCCATCGCCCAGTTCTTCGGCAACCTCTACCCGACCGGGACCGAGTCCGTCGCGACGCTCGAGAACATCATCTTCTTCATCGCGATGATCAAGGTCAGCTCCGCGATGCTGTGGCTGCTCGTCATCGCGACGAACCTGACGATGGGCGTCGCGTGGCACCGCTTCACGGCGTGGCCCAACATCTGGTTCAAGCGCAACGCCGACGGCCGCCCCGCCCTCGGCGGGCTCGAGCCGATCTACGTGCGTGGTGAACCGCTCGACCTGGAGAAGATGGCGGACCTCGAGGAGGAGGACTTCGAGAAGCTCGGCGTCGGCAAGGTCGAGGACTTCTCCTGGAAGGGCATCCTCGACTTCACCACCTGCACCGAGTGCGGCCGCTGCCAGAGCCAGTGCCCCGCGTGGAACACCGAGAAGCCGCTCAGCCCCAAGCTGCTGGTGATGGGTCTGCGTGAGCACGCCTACGCCAAGGCGCCGCTGCTGGACGCCGACCCCGAGACCCTCACCGAGGAGCAGAAGAAGGAGCTCGAGCGCCCCCTCATCGGCGACGAGGACCTGTTCGGCGTGATCGACCCCGACGTCCTGTGGTCGTGCACCAACTGCGGTGCGTGCGTCCAGCAGTGCCCCGTCGACATCGAGCACGTCGACCACATCGACGACATGCGCCGCTTCCAGGTGCTGGTGGAGTCCAACTTCCCCACCGAGCTCAACAACATCTTCAAGGGCTTGGAGCGCAAGGGGAACCCGTGGGGCATGAACCCCAAGAACCGCATGGACTGGGCCAAGGACCTCGACTTCGAGGTCAAGCAGGTCGGCGCGGACATCGAGGACCTCGACGAGGTCGAGTGGCTGTTCTGGGTCGGCTGCGCCGGTGCCTTCGAGGACCGCGCGAAG
>JBQGDU010000550.1:0-4312 GCA_052039245.1 Aeromicrobium sp.
ATCTGGGCCACGATCTGGAGCACGATCGGTGCCGGTCTCTTCGTGGTCGCGACGCGGGCGGGCGGCCGGCGCGACGAGGCCCTGCTGCTCGTCGTGCTGGTGCTCGTCCTGGTCCTGGTCGTGGGTCTGGTTGCGCACCGGACGCGGCGTGACAGGCTGGTCCCATGACCGAGACACCCGACGAGCTCGACGCGACGTCGCACGACCAATCCGAGGACCTCGACCAGCTCCAGCCCGAGGACACCCTCGTCGACCGCGGGGTGGCCGACGTCCTCGACGAGGGGTACTCGCCCCCGGAGAACTGGGGTCCCGGTGAGGGCTACGGGTCCACGGCGGCGGAGATGGCCGAGGGCGAGACGTTGGACCAGCGCATCGCGCAGGAGCTGCCCGACCTCGACCCCATGGCCGACGAGTACGCTCCTGCGCCGGTCGGCGACGAGGGGGGGGACGAGCGGTCCGGTCGTCTCGTCTCACCCGATGAGGGGCTCACCGAGGACGCCGAGAAGGCGCTCGTGGGGGACGACGTCGGGATCGACGGTGCCGGCGCGAGCGCGGAGGAGGCCGCCGTCCGCATCCGCGACGACGAGCCGGAGGACCTCGCCGGCGGGAGCCCGCTCGACGACCTCTGAGCCCACGGAGGAGTCACCGACGTGCTCGGCGGACGTCGCCGGCGCGCGGGTCACGCCAGGGCACAGCGAGCGACACCCTCGTCGCACTGCCCCGGTGTACACGTGTCCACTACGGTGGGGTGATGCGCGACCTCACGTACCCGCCGGTCATCGTGACCGCCAAGACCCTGTTCAAGCTGCTGGGGATGCGGTTCCAGATGTCCGGCACCGAGAACGTCCCCCGCACGGGAGGAGCGATCCTCGCGGCCAACCACATCGGGTACGTCGACTTCGTCTTCGACGGCCTCGCCACCCAGCCCAGTGGACGACGGGTCCGGTTCATGGCCAAGAAGGAGGCCTTCGACCATCCGGTCGGAGGACCGCTCATGCGCTCGTTCCACCACATCGAGGTCGACCGCAACGCCGGTGACGCCTCCTACCGCGAGGCCGTCCAGTACGCCCGGGCGGGCGAGGTCGTGGGCATCTTCCCCGAGGCCACGATCAGCCGATCGTTCGAGATCAAGGAGCTGAAGACCGGTGCGGTGCGCATGGCCGCCGAGGCCGGGGTCCCGTTGATCCCCATGGTCACGTGGGGGACGCAGCTGCTGAAGACCAAGGGCCACGACTCCGACATCTGGGGTCGGGGCAAGACGATCGCCCTGCACGTCGGGCAGCCGCTGGAGGTCACCGGCGAGGACCCCGTCGCCGAGACCGAGCGTCTGCGCGAGGCCATGAGCACGCTGCTCGAGAAGGCGATCACCGAGTACCCCGTCTCTCCGGAGGGCCAGTGGTGGGCGCCGGCCCGCTTCGGCGGTCTCGCCCCGACACCGGAGGAGGCCGCTCGGCTCGACGCCGAGGAGAAGGCCGCCCGTGCTGCCCGCAAGGCGGCGAAGCAGGGCGAGTAGCGTCTGGACCCGCAGTGAGAGGATGACCGGGTGAGCGCACCACTCGTCCTCGGCATCGAGACCTCCTGCGACGAGACCGGCGTCGGCATCGTCCGAGGCACGGAGCTGTTGGCCCACGCGGTGGCCTCGAGTGTCGACGAGCACGTGCGGTTCGGCGGAGTGGTCCCGGAGGTCGCCAGCCGGGCACACCTGGAGGCCATGGTCCCGACGTTGGAGCAGGCCTATGCGCAGGCCGGTGTCGGGGTGCAGGACGTGGACGCCATCGCGGTCACCTGCGGCCCAGGACTCACCGGGGCCCTGCTCGTGGGCGTTGCCGCCGCGAAGGCCCTCGCCCTGGCGCACGACAAGCCGCTCTACGGGCTCAACCACCTGGTCTCGCACGTCGCCGTCGACCAGCTCCAGCACGGACGGCTGGACGGACGCGTCGGCGCGCTGCTGGTCAGCGGTGGCCACACCGAGATCCTCCTCGTCGACGACCTCGCGTCCGGCGTCACGATGCTCGGCACCACGATCGACGACGCCGCGGGAGAGGCGTTCGACAAGGTGGCACGCCTGCTCGGCCTGCCGTACCCGGGTGGTCCGCACATCGACCGGGTGGCCGCCGAGGGGGACGGTTCGACCATCGCCTTCCCGCGGGGTCTGACCGCGGCCAAGGACGCCGAGCGGTACCGCTACGACTTCTCCTTCTCCGGGCTGAAGAGCGCCGTCGCACGGCACGTCCAGCGCGAGCGGGCCACCGGTCGTGAGATCGCGGTCGCCGACGTCGCGGCGTCGTTCCAGGACGCGGTGGTGGACGTGCTCACCCGCAAGACCGTCCAGGCGTGTCGGGACCACGACGTCGACACGCTCCTCGTCGGTGGCGGGGTGGCGGCCAACGGGAGGCTGCGCGAGATGGTCCGCGAGCGGGCGGCAGCAGCAGGCATCGAGGTCCGGATCCCGCGCCCCGACCTCTGCACCGACAACGGGGCGATGGTGGCCGCGCTCGGCGCCGAGGTGGTGCGCCGCGGCGTCGATCCGTCGTCACTGGACCTCCCGGTGGACTCCGGCATGCCGGTCACGACGGTGGTGGCGTGAGTCCGCGGACTCTCGGGATGGTCCTCGGCCTGCTGCTGGTCACCGGGGTGGTCGCGCAGGTCACGGTGCTGGACGGCACCGGGTTGGTCGGCCGGGGCGGAGCCGACCGGGTCCCCGGTGCCGGTCAGTCCCGGGACGACGAGCCCGAGCCCGACGTGTGGGAGCCCACCGAGGAGCAGTGGTCCGAGGCGCGACGCGTCGTCGACGACCTCACTCTCGAGGAGCTGGCGGGCCAGCTGATCGTGGCCCGCGAGAACGGCTCCGGCGCCGCCCTGGTCCGCGACCTCCACCTCGCCGGGGTCATCGTGATGGACCCGGCCACGGGCGAGGACCAGCTGGCCGAGATCGAACGCCGGAACGAGGAGCTGCAGCGCCTGGGAGCCGACCGTCGGGTGCCGGTCCTGATCGGCATCGACCAGGAGGGCGGACAGGTCGCCCGTCTCCTCGAGCCCCTCACGGTCTTCGGGTCCTTCATGACCGCAGGGGCGGCGGTGGCCGGGGACGACGAGGACTCCGGCGCGGAGTCTCCGGGTGAGGAGGCCGTCCGGGACGCCGCGGCGGCCAGCGGAGCGGAGCTGCGTGCGGCGGGCTTCACGGCCGTCTTCGCGCCAGTGGCCGACCTGACCTCGGCGACGGCGGACCCCGTCATCGGCAGCCGGTCGGCCGGCTCGGACCCTGAGGTGGTCGGACGCGCCGTGGTGGCCGCGATGCGCGGTTACGGCGACGCCGGGATGATCTCGACCGTCAAGCACTTCCCAGGACACGACGTCCGCGGGGACAGCCATCTCACGCTGCCCCGGCTGGACGGCACCAGGCAGGACCTCGACGCGCGCGACGCGGCACCGTTCCGCGCGGCGGTCGAGGCCGGTGCGCCGGGCGTCATGACGGCGCATCTCGACGTGTCCGCCGTGGACGAGGGGACGCCCTCGTCGGCCTCTCGCGCCGTGGTCACCGACTGGTTGCGCGAGGACCTCGGGCACGAAGGCCTCGTGGTGAGCGACTCGCTCGAGATGGCGCCGCTCATGGAGCGTTACCCGGGAGGTGCGTCCGCCGTGGCCGTCATCCAGGCCGGCAACGACGTCGCGCTCATGCCTGCGGATCCTCGCGCCGCGAGGGATGCCCTGCACTCCGCGCTGCAGTCGGGCGACCTCGCCGAGGAGCAGGCACGGGAGTCGGCCACCCGGACGGTCGCCTGGTCCCTCGCACAGCAGGACAGCGAGTCGATGCCGGGGAGGCCCGGTGCGGGGGAGTCGGCCGCACGGAGTCTCTCGGCTGCCGGGCTCACCGTCGTCGGCCGGTCCTGCGAGACAGACCTGGCTCTGGAGGCCGTCACGCCCGTCGGCGACCCCCGGCTCGTCGACCGCTTCACGCGAGCCGCCGAGGAGTCGGGGCTCGGAGTGACGGGGGGACCCACCGTCGCGTTGGTCGGCAACGGCACCCCGGTGCCCGCCGCGGACATCCCGGTGGCCACCGATCGACCGTACGTCCTGGCCGACTCGACGGCCGCCACCCGCATCGCGCTCTACGGCAGCGGGCGGCCCGCCATGGATGCCCTCGTGGACGTGCTGACCGGTGAGACCCAGGCCCGTGGCGCACTGCCCGTCGACGTACCGGGGCTCGAGTCCGTCCCGTGCTGAACGGCGTCGACGACCACCGGAGGAAGGGTGACCGTCGACGCGCAGTGGATGGTTCAGGCGACGAGTACCGGCTCGTCGACGGGCCGGC
>JBQGDU010000551.1:0-4624 GCA_052039245.1 Aeromicrobium sp.
CGCCGACGACACGGCCGCCGACGTGGCTCGCACACTGCTCGGCTACTTCCTGGGGCGTCGCGACGAGTGGACGACACCCGACCAGTCCTCCCTGCGCGACGTCGTGCCCGAGGGCGAACGACGCGCCTACGACGTCGCCCCGGTCGTCGAGACGCTCTGCGACGAGGACTCGGTCACCTGGCTGCGCACCGACTTCGCGCCAGAGATGGTGACCGCCCTCGGCCGCGTCGAGGGGCGCACCGTCGGCATCATCGGCAACGACACCCGGCACGTCGCGGGCGCCATCACGGCTGACGCGGCGGACAAGGCGGCCAGGTTCCTGCAGCTGTGCGACGCCCACGGGCTCGGCGTGCTCTCCTTCGTCGACACGCCCGGCATGATGGTCGGCACCGAGGCGGAGACCACCGGTCTGGTCCGGC
Source organism: Aeromicrobium sp. (assembly GCA_052039245.1). Lineage (GTDB taxonomy): Bacteria > Actinomycetota > Actinomycetes > Propionibacteriales > Nocardioidaceae > Aeromicrobium. The sequence goes on from JBQGDU010000551.1 coordinate 420, forward strand.
ACGCGTCGCGCGTGCTCGTCGCCGGAGCCGCGATGCGGGTGCCGATGATCGGCATCGTGCTGCGTCGCGCCTACGGCCTGGGCGCACAGGCGATGCTGGGCGGCAGCACGCACGAGCCGCTCATGACGCTCGCTTGGCCGGGCGCGCACCTGGGGGCGATGGGGCTGGAGGGCGCAGTGCGTCTCGGGTTCCGCAAGGAGCTCGAGACCATCGCGGACCCTGACGAGCGCGAGACGCGTGTCCGCGAGCTGACCGCCGCGGCCCAGGAGCACGCGAGCGCTCTCAACGTCGCGCGGCACTTCGAGATCGACGACGTCGTCGACCCCGCCGAGACCCGAGGTCTCGTGGCGCGACTGCTCGATGCGGCCGATGCGGCCGGCCGGCTCGTCGGCAGCGGACGCACCGTCGACGTGTGGTGATGCTCCGCACCTCTGGTCGCCAGATGCGCCCGGACCGGACATACTCACGGTATGTCGGATTCTCCCATCCCGCCACGGCCCCCGAGCACACCCGCGCTGATCCGCTCGTCCGAGCGCCTCGCCCAGATCCCGGGTCTCACCCAGCAGGCACTGCACTGGACCCATGAGGCGCAGGACCGACGCGCCACCGTCGCCCGGGATGCTCGACGCCTCGCCCGGCCACGACTCTGGCCCGACACGATCGCCGGGTTCCTGAGCACCGGTCTGCGCGTCGTCAGCACCGCTGCACCGGCCGCTCCCCTGCAGCTGCTGATGGCCGGTGCGGCAGCCGCCGGCCTGCGCGTGGAGCCCGCCGACGCGAGCTCCGGCACGCTCGCCCGCGCCCAGAGACTCGTGCGCGCCGGCGGACCCGCGTACGTCAAGCTCGGCCAGTTCATCGCCACCGCCGAGGGCCTCCTGCCCGCGGAGTGGGTGGAGGCGTTCGCGTGGTGCCGGGACGAGGCCCCGCCCCTGCCGGAGGGTGTCGCCCGTCGGGTGCTCGAGTCCGAGCTCGGTGACGTCGACGACCGGTTCGAGTGGTTCGACGACGAGCCCCTCGCCGCGGGCTCGATCGGGCAGGTCCATCGCGCACGCCTGAGCGACGGGACCGAGGTGGTCGTCAAGGTGCGGCGCCCCGGCCTGCGAGCACGGTTCCGCAGCGACATCGAGACGCTGGCACTCGTCTCGGCGGGGGCCGAGCGGTGGTCCGACGGCGCCCGCGCGGCCAATCTCTCCGGCTTCGTCGAGCTGTTCGCCGAGCTGTCGCTGCAGGAGCTGGACTTCCGGCTGGAAGCCGCCAACCTCGTCGACTCGACGGCTGTGCTGGAGTCGCTCGGAGCCGACCACACGCTGACCCCGCGGCCGTTCCCGGGGATGGTCACCGAACGAGTCCTCGTCATGGAGTTCCTGCCCGGCGTCTCCTACAGCCGGCTCGACCCGACCCACGACCTCGACGGCGATCGACTGCTGCACGTCGGCATCCAAGGGGTGTTGGAGGCGACGGTCAGGCACGGCGTCTTCCATGGGGACCTGCACGCCGGGAACGTCCTCATCGACCCCTCGACCGGAATGTTCTCGCTCGTGGACTTCGGGATCGCCGGGCGCATGGACGCCGACCAGCGGATCGGTCTGGTGACGTACCTGGCCGCGTGGGCCGCGGGCGACGCCGCCGGTCAGGTGGCGGCGATGCGCACCTTCGGCGCCATCGAGCCGGACGCGGACGTCACGCAGGTGGTCGAGGAGCTACAGCTCGAGCTGGACCTGCTCGCCGAGCGCGCCCACGGCGACGTGACCTTCGACCAGCTCGGGGTCACGCTCGGCCGGCTCCTGCAGGTGCTGGCCCGCAACGGCTTCCGGATGCCGAAGGACCTCGTGCTGTTCTTCAAGAACCTGCTCTACCTGTCCGGGTTCGCCGCCAGCGTCGCCCCCGAGGCGGACGTCCTCGCCGTGGTGCAGGGCATCCTGCTCGACGTCCTCGCCGACCCGGGAGCAGGGCTCACCGAGGCGCTCTCCGCGACCGCGTGACCCGCTGAGCGTGACGTCTCGGGCCCGATCTCCGGCATTCGACGCCCGAGACGGCACCCTCAGCGGCGCGGGCGGCTCGCCGCCGGGAGCCTCAGGCGGCGACGGACTTCCTGGGCCGCCCCCTGCGCGGCACGGCGTCGAGGTGCCGACCCTCGCTCAGCAGCACGCCGCCCCACACGCCGCTCTCCGAGCGCGCCTCCGCGAGGGCGAGGCACGTCGCCCGCGCAGGGCAGGACGCACACAGAGCGGCGGCCTCGGCGAGTGTCGCGTCGTCGGCCGGGAAGAACAGCTCCGGGTCCTGGCCGGCGCACGCCCACTCGGCGGTCCCGGGCGCCGGGTGGGCGAAGGCGATCGTGACACCGTGCGAGGTGAGCACGGTGTCGTCGGTCCTGGTCCTGGTCATGGTGTCCACCTCCTCGGTGGGGTCGTGATGGGTTCGACATGCGAAAGGGCCGCTCCGGCCAGGCATCTGCCTCGCTGGAACGGCCCCGTGACGGGTGCTGGGTGGCACTACGTCACGAGCGGCTCCAGAGGGTGGTCGATGCCCTGCGGCATGGCGATGCGCTGGTCCAGGAGCCGGAGGAGAGCTCGGTCCGTGAGGGCAGCGCACGCCGATGCCGGCGCGTGCCGGTACAGCGAGAAGGAGCTGCGATAGGTGCTCACGGGCGGATTCCTCCGGTCGGTGGCCCGGGGGTCGGGCTCGGCACGAGCCACGGTACGGCCATGGGCCGGCCGTCGCCAAGCGATTTACCGCGGTCTCGCGTCGGTGGTCGCACCCGGGGGGGGTCGGAAGGGTCCGATCGGACGGGTGGGACGTCCTGGCACGCCCCATGGTCCTGGATCAGGAGCTCGTTGCCGAGAGACGTCGCCTGCGCGGTGGCGAGTGAGGCGGTGGAAGGCTGCTCCGCCAAACCCTCCCTGCAGGTGGGGCACCTCCCGTGTGCGGGGCGCGCCTCAGACCGGACGCCTCCCGGGTGACGCCGACGCAGCGGAGCGCGGCTCAGGCGATGAAGGGCGGTGACGAGATCCCGGTTCAGGACACTAGGGTCGGCACATGGCCACCGTCCTGCTCGTCCGCCACGGACGCACCACCGCCAATGCCGAGGGTGTGCTCGCCGGGCGCACCCCGGGCATCGGCCTGGACGACGTCGGCAGGGCGCAGGTGGGACGGACAGCCGCCCGACTCGCCGAGGTGCCGCTCGCAGGCATCGTCAGCAGTCCCCTGCAGCGCTGTCGGGAGACGGCTCAGGCGTTGCTCGACGCCCGGGACGACGATCCCGGGCTCTCGCTCGATGACGGCATCGTCGAGTGCGACTACGGGCAGTGGCAGGGACGGAGGCTGAGCGAGCTCGCCGGGGAGGACCTGTGGTCGGTCGTCCAGCGGCAGCCGTCGGCCGCGACGTTCCCCGGCGGGGAGTCGCTGCGGGCGATGTCGACCCGCGCGGTCGCGGCGGTTCGCGAGAACGACGCGGTGTTCGAGGCCGAGCACGGCCCGTCCGCGGTCTGGGCGGCGGTGAGCCACGGCGACCTCATCAAGGCTGTCCTGGCCGACGCCCTCGGCGCCCATCTCGACGCCTTCCAGCGCATCTCCGTCGGGCCGGCGTCGGTCTCGATCGTCCGGTACGGCACCGACCGTCCCACCGTGACGTCCCTGAACAGCGACGCCGGGGACCTCTCGTGGCTCGCCACCGCGACGACTCCCCCGTCGGACGCCGCGGTGGGAGGCGGAGCAGGCCACTCGACCTGAGCCTCGGTGCGGTGGACGAGGACCGGAGACGGCGGCGGACGAGACCTCGCGCCGAGACCTCCGGCGGCATGCATCATCCGTCCACGCCGGCACGAGGCATCACCCGTCGTCCACACCGGGAGCGACTCGTCGGGGCGGCGACCTAGCATGGACTCATGGCCACCACCGTCCACGGCTTCGACTGGCCCGACCGCTTCGTCGTCGGCACGCTCGGCGAGCCCGGTCAGCGGACCTTCTACCTGCAGGCACGCGCCGGGCAGGACCTCTTCAGCGTCGCGCTGGAGAAGGAGCAGTCCGCCGCGCTCGCGGAACGCCTCGAGGAGGTCCTCGACTCCCTCATGGCCGAGGAGGGCAATCCGTTCAGCGTTCCCGCCATGGCACCGGAGGGCCTCACGGACGCCGACCCGCTGGAGCAGCCGGTGCTGGAGCAGTTCCGGGCGGGCACCATGAGCCTGGGCTGGGACCCCAGCACGGCA
>JBQGDU010000552.1:0-1830 GCA_052039245.1 Aeromicrobium sp.
CCCGTCCTGCAGCAGCAGGCCGCCCCAGACCCCGCTCTCGGAGCGGGCCAGCGCCAGCTCCAGGCAGAGCTCGCGCAGCGGGCAGCCACCGCAGACGGCGACCGCGCGGGCGAGCACCGTGTCGTCGGTGGGGAAGAACAGCTCGGGATCGCGGCCGGCGCAGGCCCATTCCTGCGCCGGCCCGTCCTGCGCGCGGCGGCCCCGGTTCGGGTCGTCACGCACAGGAGTCCTCGGGACGGGGTGCTCGTAGGCGATGGTCACGCCGTGCGTGGTGAGCACCGTCTCGACGGTCCTGCTCATGTGCCGTCACCTCCTTGGTCGTGGCACGTGGTGGTCTGGTGCGATCAGGGAGGGAACAGGCCCCGACATGCGAAGGGGCCGCTCCCTCGATCCCTCGCGGTCTCGAACGGAGCGGCCCCGGCTGTCGATCAGCCTCGGTGCCGTGGCACCTAGATGAGGAGCGGCTCCGTCGGTCCGGGGCCCATGGACTTGCCCAAGGGGCCTGCGGCGAACCGGAGGTCGGAGGACGGCTGGATCAGGTCGTGTGCATGGACAGCGTCGACCGGACGCAGCGCCTCGGCGCGGTACGCGATGACTCGGCTGTCGTACGTCGACACGGTGGGGACCCTTCGTCCGACGAGCCCGGCGGGCTCGATCGGAATCACTGTAGACCTCCCGCGGCGGACCGACCAAGCGATTAACGCCGAGCCGAGGGATCGGCGCGACGTGCCTAGGATCGGGACATGGCCACCGTCCTGCTCGTCCGCCACGGGCGCACCACTGCCAACGCCGAGGGCGTGCTCGCCGGACGCACCCCGGGGATCGGTCTGGACACCGTCGGGCGCGAGCAAGCCGCCCGCACGGGGACTCGACTCGCCGGCGTGCCGCTGGCCGGAGTCGTCACGAGTCCGCTGCAGCGCTGCCGGGAGACGGCGCAGGCGCTGCTCGAGGCCCGTCGCGACGCCCCTCCCCTGTCGGTCGAGGACGGCATCGTCGAGTGCGACTACGGGCAGTGGCAGGGACGCAGGCTCAGCGACCTGGCCGGTGAGTCCCTGTGGTCGGTCGTGCAGCGCCAGCCGTCCGCCGCGACCTTCCCGGACGGCGAGTCCTTGCGGACGATGTCGCACCGAGCCGTGGCCGCCGTGCGAGAGAACGACGCGGTCTTCGAGGCCGAGCACGGAGCATCGGCCGTCTGGGTCGCGGTGAGCCACGGCGACCTGATCAAGGCGGTGCTCGCTGACGCGCTCGGGACGCACCTCGACGCCTTCCAGCGGATCGCCGTCGGACCCGCCTCGATCTCGATCGTCCGCTACGGCACCGATCGACCCACCGTCGCGGCGCTCAACACCGACGGCGGCGACCTGTCCTGGCTCGCAGCGAACCCGGGAGCCCCGGCGGACGCCGACGTCGGCGGCGGGGCGGGCCACCAGGCCTGAGACCGGGGCCGGAAGCCTCGTCGTTCGTCACCACCGGGCGCACCGCGTCGGACCGTCGACCTAGCATGGAGGCATGGCCACCACCGTCCACGGCTTCGACTGGCCCGACCGCTTCGTCGTCGGCACCCTCGGCGAGCCCGGCCAACGCACCTTCTACCTGCAGGCGAGGGCCGGTCAGGAGCTGGTGAGCATCGCTCTGGAGAAGGAGCAGTCCGCAGCGCTCGCCGAACGTCTGGAGGAGGTGCTGGACTCGCTCATGGCCGAGGAGGGCAATCCGTTCAGCGTTCCCGCCATGGCACCGGAGGGCCTCACGGACGCCGACCCGCTGGAGCAGCCGGTGCTGGAGCAGTTCCGGGCGGGCACCATGAGCCTGGGCTGGGACCCCAGCACGGCA
>JBQGDU010000553.1:0-2116 GCA_052039245.1 Aeromicrobium sp.
GATCGGGCAGGCATCACGCCCGACGGGACGACCGGCTGGCACAGCGTCCAGTTCCGCGTCGATGAGTAGGACCCAACCAAAGGAGAAGGAAATGCGTACGACCAAGACCGGCAAGTCCCTGGCCATCGCGGCCGTGACGTCGATGGCGTTCTTCAGCGCCGCCTGCAGCTCGAGCGACGACGACGCTGCTCCGGAGGAGACCACCGAGGAGGCACCGGACGACGCTGCCGATCCGGCCGCGGACCTGGCTGGCCCGGGTTGCGCCGACTACGCGGAGCAGAACCCCGACGGCGCTGCCTCCGTCGAGGGCATGGCTGCCGAGCCCGTCGCCACCGCGGCGTCCGGCAACCCGCTGCTGACGCAGCTCGTGGCCGCCGTGAGCGGCGAGCTCAACCCCGACGTGAACCTCGTCGACACGCTCAACGGTGGCGAGTTCACCGTGTTCGCACCGGTGGACGACGCCTTCGCGGCGCTGCCGGAGGACACCGTGGCCACGCTGCAGACCCCCGAGGGCGCCGAGACGCTGGAGAGCGTCCTGACGTACCACGTCATCGAGGGTCAGATGACCCCCGACGAGATCGTCGGAACCCACACGACCGTGCAGGGTGACGAGGTCGAGGTCAAGGGCGATCCCGACAACCTGACGGTCGGCGCCGACGACGCCGGTGTCATCTGCGGTGGCGTCAAGACCGCCAACGCGACCGTCTACCTGATCGACGCCGTCCTCATGCCGCCGGAGGCCTGAGCCGTCTCGATGATCGACGGATAGACCCTTCACGGGGAGGTCCCTTCGCGGGGACGTGGGACCGCCGGAGCCGAGTGCTCCGGCGGTCCTGCCATGTTCACCGGAAAGTCACTTGTTCCTACTAGGAACAATCGAGTACAGTCGAGCCCATGACTGATCTCGCCATCTCCGTCGAAGGCCTCGTGAAGGTCTTCGGCGAGCACCGTGCCGTCGACGGCGTGGACCTCGCCGTGCCCGCCGGAGGCGTCTACGGCGTGCTCGGCCCGAACGGCGCCGGCAAGACCACCACCATCCGCATGCTCGCGACGCTGCTGCGTCCTGACGGTGGCCGTGCCACCGTGCTCGGCCACGACGTCCTCGCCGAGGCCCACGAGGTGCGCTCCAAGGTGGCCATGACCGGACAGTTCGCCTCCTTGGACGAGGACCTCACCGGCCTGGAGAACCTGCAGATGCTCGCCCGCCTCTACGGCTTCAAGGGGCAGGCGGTACGTGAGCGGGCCATGCAGCTGCTCGACGCCTTCGATCTCGCCGACGCCGCGGGACGGCAGGTCAAGAAGTACTCCGGTGGCATGCGACGACGCATCGACATCGCCGGCAGCATCGTCGTGCGCCCCGAGCTCATGTTCCTCGACGAGCCGACGACCGGCCTCGACCCGCGCAGCCGCAACCAGGTCTGGGACATCGTCCGTGCGCTCGTCGCCGCGGGCACCACCGTCCTGCTCACGACCCAGTACCTGGAGGAGGCCGACCAGCTCGCCGATCGCATCGCCGTGATCGACACCGGTCGGGTGATAGCCGAGGGCACGAGCGGCGAGCTCAAGGCGTCGGTCGGCTCCGGAGCAGTGCATGTCCGTGTGGCCGATCCGGCCGAGCGAGAGCGGGCCGCGGAGAGCCTCGGGCGCCTGCTGCAGGCGGAGGTGGTCCGTGAGTCCGATCCGTACGCCCTGAGCCTGCGCGTCGACGACCCAGCCGCCGTCCCTGCAGCCCTGGTCCGGCTCGGCGAGGAGGGCGTTGACGTCGGCGAGTTCTCCCTCGGCCAGCCGAGCCTCGACGAGGTCTTCCTCGCCCTCACCGGACAGACCGCCACTGACGCCGCCGCTGACGAGCCCGAGCAGGAGATCGCCTCATGACCGTGGACACACGCACCCCCGTCGGAATGGACGCCAAGGTCGCCGAGGCGCTCGGCAGTGGCGAGAGGCCCGAGCCGGTCTCCGCGCTGACGTCCTCGCTGACCTTCGCGCACCGCGCTCTCCTCAAGATCAAGCACGTGCCGGAGCAGCTGCTCGACGTGACGATGTTCCCGATCCTGTTCACCCTGATGTTCACCTACATCTTCGGTGGGGCGATCGCCGGGTCGACGAGTGAGTACCT
>JBQGDU010000554.1:0-1630 GCA_052039245.1 Aeromicrobium sp.
AGATGTCGTCATGGACTGGCGCCACCGTAGCGCGTGTCTCGACGAAGACCCTGAGCTCTTCTTCCCCATCGGCAACACCGGGCCGGCGATCATGCAGATCGAAGAGGCCAAGGTCGTGTGTCGCCGTTGCGACGTCCGTGAACAGTGCCTGCAGTGGGCGCTGGAGTCCGGTCAGGACCATGGCGTCTGGGGAGGCATGAGCGAGGACGAACGTCGTGCGCTCAAGCGCCGCAACGCTCGGGCGCGCATTCGCACCGCCTGAGCCTGCACGCAGCGATCGAACCCCGTACCCCGTGTGGGTACGGGGTTCTTTGGCGCTCTGGGTTCTTCGGCGCTCCGGGTTCTTCGGCGCTCCGGGCCCGCCGTGCCCTCGCGCCTCGTCCTGCGGGTGCTCAGGCGGCGATCGTGATCGAGACGGTCGTCCCGCCCCGGTGCCCCCGCTCGAACGCGAGCGTGCCGCCCAGCTCGGCCTCGACGAGCGTGGAGACGATCGAGAGTCCCAGGCTGGCCGTCGGGTCGAAGTCCTCCGGCAGACCGATGCCGTCGTCGCTGACCCGCATCCTGATCCGACCTCGGATGCGGTTGACGGCCACGGTGACGCGACCGGCGCCGCTCGGGTAGGCGTGCTCGGCCGCGTTCTGCACCAGCTCCGTGAGGGCCATCGCGAGCGGGGTGGCGCGCTCACCGGCGACGTGCCCGAAGGAGCCGATGCGTTCACCACGCACTCCCGGCCCGCCGACGTCCAGCACGGTGCGCAGCAGGCGGTCGGCGATGGCGTCGAAGTCGACGTTCTCGTCGAAGGACTGGCTGAGGGTCTCGTGGACGAGAGCGATGGAGCCCACCCGACGCACCGCCTCCTCGAGCGCCTCGCGCGCCTCGGGGACGTCCATGCGTCGTCCCTGCAGACGCAGCAGCGCCGCCACCGTCTGCAGGTTGTTCTTCACCCGGTGGTGGATCTCGCGGATCGTGGCCTCCTTGGAGACCAGCTCCCGCTCCCGGAGTCGCAGCTCGGTGACGTCGCGCAGCAGCACCACGGCTCCGTCGGGCAGCGAGCCGCGCAGGAGCGGGATGACGCGCAGCAGCACGGCCGCCGAGGAGTTCTCCACCTCCATCTCCCCCGGCTCGCGGCCGGCGAGCAACGCCCGGCTGCCGAGGTGGGTGGGCCGGGCGTCGAGCCGTGCCGTCAGCTCGGCGAGGTCGGACCCGAGGAGGTCACCGCTGATGCCGAGACGTCGGTACGCCGACATGGCGTTGGGGCTCGCGTAGCGTGCCGTGCCGTCGACCCCGATCCGCACGAAGCCGTCGCCGACGCGCAGGGAGTCGGCCAGGTCGCTCCGCGTCCCGGGCACGGGGAACGTGCCCCGTCCGATCATCGAGACGAGTCGATCGGCACACTCGCGGTACGTGGCCTCGAGGTCGCTGCGTCCGCGGTGCACGGTGCCTGGGCTGCGGAGGGCGAGCGCGGCGACGATGCGGTCGCCCTGGCGCACCGGCGCCACCCTGACGACGACGTCACCGTCGTGCATCGGCTCCCCCGGTGTCGCCGCGACGTGCGTACCCGTGGAGAGCACCCGCTCGAGGACGGGCTCACCCCCGGCCGGCACGAACGTGCCGACGACGTCCTCGAGCA
>JBQGDU010000555.1:0-13727 GCA_052039245.1 Aeromicrobium sp.
CGCAGGCCGACATCGGTCAGGGCGACGTAGTCGAGGCGCAGGGAGGTCATCGGCTCAGGTCACGTCCGCAGCTCGACGATGGTCTTGCCGAGCCGGACCTGCACGCCGAGGCCGATGGGGGTGGGCGTGGTGATGCGCTGACTGCCGAGGTAGGTGCCGTTGGTGGAGCCCAGGTCCTCGACGAACCACTGCTCACCGTTGGTGGCGAAGCGGGCGTGCCGGGTGGAGACGTAGTCGTCGTCGAGGCGGATCGCCGCGTCGGTACCGCGCCCCAGCAGGATCGGGTCGTCCCCGAGCGGGACGCTCTGGCCGGAGTTGGGGCCGGAGACGATCTGCAGCTTCGAGGGGGCTCCCCGTGGGCGGCGGCCGCCGGTCTTGGGCTTCTTCTCCGCCTTCGCCGGCTTGGTGGCGGGCTTGTTCTGCGCGGGCGCCTTCGTGCCGAAGATGTCGGAGCGGATGACGGAGACAGCGGAGAGCACGAAGAGCCAGAGCACGGCGCGGAAGCCGAGCTTGACGAGGGTGAGGGTGAGCTCGGACATCAGGCCCCTTCGTCGGCGGTGTTGCGGATGACGACGACGGTGTTGCCCAGCCGCAGCTGCGAACCGTCGGCCACTGACGCGGTCTGGACCCGGTGCCCGTTCAGGACGACGCCGTTGGTGGAACCGAGGTCGGTGACGGTCACCGAGGTGACGTCACCGGAGGTGTGCACCTTGATCTCCGCGTGACGGCGGGAGATGCCGGGGTCATCGATGCGCAGGTCGGCGTCGCTGCCGCGGCCGATGACGACGCCCGGCGGCTCGAGCGGATGCTTGAGCCCGTTGACCTCGAGGACCACCGACGAGCGACGCACGGCGGTCTCGGTGACCCGCTGGCCCGGTACCGGAGTGACGGCGGCGTTGGTGCGGCTCCTGACCCGGAAGCGCCCGGTGTGCAGCTGGGGCGTCTCCTCCAGCGCGATCGCGAGGGGCCCGGCCAGCGTGTAGCGCTGCTCGTCGACGTGCTCCTGCACGAGCACGGCGAGCTCGTTCTGCAGCGTCGCCCCGAACGGCGCGAGGCGCTCGTAGTCGGGCGAGGAGAGCTCGACGGTGAAGTCGTTGGGCACCAGCATCCGCTGGCGCGACAGCACGTGGGCGGAGTTGTCGATCTCGCGCTGGATCGCCGAGGCGATCTCGACGGGCTGCACGGCGCTGCGGAACGCCCGCGCGAACGCGCCCGTCACGGCACCCTCGAGGCGTTGCTCGAAGCGCTGGAGTACACCGGCCATCGTCGTCCCTCCTCCCGTGGCAGCGTGGGGTCCCTGAGATGGTATCGGGAGAGGTGACCCGTGCCCGGCGGCACGGGGTCGCGTTCTCGCCTGTTAGACTCGCTCACTGGTCCGACAGGACCGCGCGCACGTGGCGGAACGGTAGACGCGCTGGCTTCAGGTGCCAGTGTCCGCAAGGGCGTGGAGGTTCGAATCCTCTCGTGCGCACCCGGAGCGATCATCGACCGACATCCTGATCTGCTCCAGGAGAAGAGAGCCACCCAGACCCGTGCAGCACCGGGACTCGGGTGGTCTTCTCGTTCCGGGGCGGGCCCGATAAGAGCACGCGACGGTGCCCCGGAGCCGCCACAGCGACCCGGGGCACCGTCGAGTCGCCTCAGGCCTGGGCGTCTTGGCGCAGCCGGGACGCGACGCCGAGGGACAGCACCGCCGCCACGACCATGTACAGCGCGATCGCCCACGAGCCCCCGAAGACGTCCAGCAGCTCGAGGTAGATCATCGGGACGAACGCCGATCCGGCGAGCGTTCCAAGCCCGAGCGCGAGGGACATGCCCGTGTAGCGGACGTGCACGTCGAACGCCGAGGCGTAGAGGATGCCCAGCGTCCCGTACGTGGCACAGAATCCGACCGTCGCGGCGAGGTAGCCCAGGAAGGCCAGCCCGAGGCTGCCGGTGTCGATGAGCCAGAAGGCGGGGAAGGCCGTCGCTCCCACCACGACCGACCCGACGCAGAAGACCGTCCGCGCGCTGACGCGGTCGGCCAGGGCTCCGGCGATCGGCAGGCCGGCGAGAGCCACCACCGAGCACAGCGTGGCGATCATGAGCATCTCGCCACGGCTGTGACCGATGTACTCGGTCCCGTAGGTGAGGCTGAACGTGAACAGCATGTAGAAGACGGCGCCGACGACGGCGAAGCTCAGGGCGGCGAGCACGACGTGCAGCGAGTGGGTCCGCAGCGTCTCCACGATGGGCACGCGGGCCTCACGACCCTCTGCCTGCATCTCCTTGAAGGCCGGCGTCTCGGAGATCTTGAGCCGGATGACGAGACCGATCAGGACGAGGACGGCGCTCGCCAGGAACGGCAGGCGCCAGCCCCAGGACGAGAACGCCTCGTCGCTGAGCTGGTTGAGCCCGAGGTACGCGAGGGTGGCGAGGCTCAGCCCGGCCGCGAGGCCGATCTGGGGGATGCTGGCGTACAGGCCCCGGTGCTCGGCGGGCGCGTGCTCGACGACGATCAGCACGGCACCGCCCCACTCGCCGCCGAGGGCGAAGCCCTGGACGAAGCGCAGGGTCATCAGGATGAGCGGCGCGGCGACGCCGATGGACTCATAGGTGGGGAGCGCGCCGATCGCGAACGTCGCGGCGCCCATCGTGACGAGGGAGCTCACGAGCATCGTCTTGCGACCGATGCGGTCCCCGAAGTGGCCGAAGACGATGGAGCCGAGCGGACGCCCGACGTAGCCGACGGCGATACCGCCGAAGGACAGGATCGTCCCTACGAGGGGATCGAACTGTGGGAAGAACAAGGCGTTGAAGACGAGTGCTGCGGCCGTCGTGTAGGCGAAGAAGTCGAACCACTCGACCGTGGTCCCGATGAGGCTCGACGTCGCGATCGTCCTGATCCCCGGCTCCGCCGCGGACCCCTCGCTCTCGCGGTGGCTGGGCTGGGTGGTCGACGTCATGAGGCTCCTCGGGATCGGGTGTATGACCGTGGTCACAGCCGAGCGTCGCAGCGGTCCTCCCGACGAGCCATGTGCCGCCGGTCCACAAACACGACGGTCGGCATGGTCGTACGGAGGGGGCCGGGCCACGCCCTCGGCTATCGGGATCATCGCCCCGATCCCTCCCTCCACGGGCGGCTCATGGTGGCGGTGATCCACTCGCGCTCGTCAGCGCATCCGTGCCGACGGCAGTGGTCGGGACGTCCGATTGCGGCCACCTGCCCATGGTGAGCGGTCGTCCTGGTTGCCTAGCGTCATGGATGTGAGGTGGCACACGCCGACCTCGGGCCGCCCCCGCGGCCACCTGCGACGATCCAGGAGCACCCATGACCCTTCACGTGGGCATCGATGTCGGTGGCACGTTCACCGACGCAGTGGCCTTGTCCGACGGACGTGCGTTCCGGGCCAAGGCGTTCTCGACCAAGGACGTGACGACGGGCATCCTCGCGGCGCTCGACGTCCTGCGCGAGCGGCTCGGGTGCGACCAGGAGGACTTCATCGCCTCCATCGACCGGTTCGTGCTCGGCAACACGATCGTCACCAATGCCGTCGACGAGCAGAAGTACGCCCCCGTCGCCCTGCTGACCACCGCCGGCTTCCGGGACACGCTGCGCATCGCGCGGTCAGCCCGCACCGACGAGCGCGACCCCCACGCCATGGGACCGCCGCAGGAGGTCGTGGAGCGCCGCCGCATCCTCGAGGTGGACGAGCGCGTCGACGCCCGCGGAACCGTGCTGGTGCCGCTTGCGCAGGAGCAGATCAAGCTCGCGGTCGACGAGGCCATCGCCACAGGTGCCGAGGCGATCGCCGTGTGCCTGCTGTGGTCGTTCCGCAACCCCGCCCACGAGGAGGCGATCGGCCGCTACCTCGACGCGAACCACCCCGACCTGCCGTACACGCTCTCCAGCAGCCTGACTCCGGTCTACCGTGAGTACGAGCGCATGGTGACGACTGCGCTCGACGCGGCGGTCAAGCCCCTCGTCGCGACCCACTTCCACGAGCTCGCTGCGCGGCTCGCCGCGGCCGGGCTGCGAGCTCCGGTGCAGATCATGCAGGTCCACGGCGGGTTCCTCTCGGTCGAGGAGACGTCGAAGGCACCGATCTCGATGTTCAACTCCGGACCCGTCGGAGGTGTCACGGGAGCGCGCCTGCTCGGCGAGCAGCTCGGCCGGAGCCGGGTCCTGACCGCCGACATGGGTGGGACGAGCCTGGACGCGGCCGCGATCATGGAGGGTGAGTTCCGGGTGCTTCCGCGGGCCGAGGTCGGTGGTCTGCCGACGAGCCTGACGGCAGTCGACATCGAGACCATCGGCGCCGGTGGCGGCAGCCTGGCCTGGGTGGACGGACGCGGTCTGATGCGCGTCGGTCCGCACAGTGCCGGCTCGACCCCCGGCCCCGCCTGCTACGGCGCCGGCGGAGAGCGGCCAGCGGTGACCGATGCCGCCCTGACCCTCGGGCTCATCAACCCCGACTACTACCTCGGGGGCACCGTCTCCCTGTACCCCGAGATCGCCAGGGACGCGCTCCGTGCGCACGTCGCGGAGCCGCTCGGCATCGACGTCGAGGAGGCCGCCCAGGGCGTCTACCGACTCGCGACCTCGCAGATGTCCAACGCTCTGCGCAAGATCACGGTGAATCGCGGCCACGACCCTCGCGAGTTCACGCTGGTCGGCTTCGGTGGCGCCTGTGGGCTGTTCGCCGCGGCGATCGCTCGCGAGGCGGGGGTGCGGGAGGTCGTGATCCCTCGCAACGCCGCCGTCTTCTCCGCGTACGGCCTGATGCACGCCGACTCGGTGTACTCCGCGGTCCGCACCAGCCCCTGGACCATGGGCGATGACGCCAGTGCCCTCGAGGCGGAGTTCGCCCAGCTCGAGGCTCGTGCGACCACCTGGTTCGAGGCCGAGGGCATCGCGCCCTCGAACCGCGAGCTCCACCGCGAGGCAGACATGAAGTTCGTCGGCCAGATCTTCGAGGTGACGACGTCGCTGCCCGAGGGCCCGTTCACCGAGGAGGACAAGGCAGAGCTTCGCCGTCAGTTCATCCGGGATTACGAGGAGGAGTTCGGCACGGGAACGGCGTGGACGGAGACCGAGATCCTCCTCGTCAACACACGAGTCCGAGCGGTCGGGCGCAGCGAGATCCAGGACGTGCAGACCATCATCGCCGAGGACCGAGCCGATCGGGGGAGTCACCGTCGGGAGGTGATCGAGCCGTACGGAACTCGCGTCGAGGTGGACGTCTACCGCGACTTCGCCCAGGTCGGTCGCGCCGAGGGGCCGTGTCTCCTCGAGGAGCCCGACACCACCATCTACGTCCCGTCCGGCGCCGTCGTCGAGCTGACCCCGCAGGGACACTTCGCCCTGCGCCTCGACGCCGCCCTCTGAGCCCAGGAGTCCACCATGACCAGTACCCACCAGCTGCCTGCCGGCGTCGACCCGGTCCGACTCGAGGTCATCCGGATGCGTCTCGACTCCATCGTGGAGGAGATGGGCATCGCGATGATCCGCTCGTCGGGATCACCCGTGATCACCGAGGCCGGCGACTTCAACACCGCCCTCTTCGATCCCGAGGGCAAGATCTACGCCTACTCCGACTACGTCCAGTTCCACATCGGGTCGGGCAGCGTGGCCGTCGAGGAGCTCGTCAAGGCGATCGAGGGGGAGCCACTGCACCCCGGCGACGCCTTCATCAGCAACGATCCCCACACGTCGGGCGCGAGCCATCCGCCGGACACCAACATCATCTCGCCGATCTTCCACGGCGAGGAGCTCATCGGATGGGCGCAGTCGCAGGCACACCTCGTCGACGTCGGCGGCATGACTCCCGGAGGCTTCGCCCCGGGGGCGTACGACTGCTACAGCGAGGCCCTGCGCCTGCCGCCGGGCGTCAAGATCTTCGACCGCGGTGAGCCGGTGGAGTGGGTCCGACGCCTCGTCCTCAACAACGTCCGGGTCCCGGCCCTGTTCTGGAACGACGTCCGCTCGCTCATCGCCAGCAACACGACCGGCATCCGTCGACTGCTGGACACGATCGAGGAGTTCGGCATCGACGACTTCCGCGACTACACGCGGCTGAGCTTCGAGCTCGCGGAGAACGTCGTCCGCTCCCGCATCGCGGCCATTCCCGACGGAACCTACCGCGCTGAGGAGTGGACCGAGCACAACGGTCACGTCGACGACCTGTTCAAGGTCGCGTGCACGATGACCAAGGCAGCCGGGCAGATCACCTTCGACTTCTCCGGCTCGAGCGAGCAGACCGACGGCTTCGTCAACTGCAGCTACGGGGCACTCGTCGGCAGCGTGGCGTCGGCGGTCGTGCCGATCCTCGCCTGGGACGTGCCCTTCAACGAGGGCGTCATGACCGCGTTCGACGTCCAGGCGCCCTCGGGCTCGATCGTGAACCCGGTGCCCCCGGCGCCGATCAGCAACGGACACCTGACGACCGGTGCACGGGTCAGCCGGGTGGTCACCAAGCTGCTCAACGAGGCGTGCGGCCGCAGCGACGACGAACAGGTGCGCTCGCGGGCGCAGGGCGTATGGGCCGACTCCTGGACCGGCGGCATCTCGGCGGGCACGACCGACGAGGGCGAGTACTTCGTCCTGTTCAACATGGACGGGGGCGGGATGGGGGCCGGCGCGCAGCCGAACCGCGACGGCCTCGACTGCGCCGGGATGATGACGCAGGTCAACAATCTCCTGCCGGACGTCGAGATGAACGAGATGCTCTATCCGGTCCTGTACCTGTGGAAGCAGCTCAACGTCGAGAGCGCGGGACACGGCGCCCACCGCGGCGGGCTGGGGCTTCAGTTCGCCTGGACCCTGCACGGTGCGCAGGAGGTGGTCCAGACGGTCTTCGCGCCGAGTGCGTCCGTGGTCGCGGACGGCTACGCCGGGGGCCTGCCGGGCGGCGGGAGCGGGCACCGGGTGCTGCGCTCGACGAACGTCCAGGAGGTCATGGCTGCTGGGTCGGCTCCCCAGGCGGACAGAGTCGTCGGCGACGTCGCGGAGCTGCTCGAGGTGAACCAGCAGTCCGTGCCGATCGTCGTCGGCGACGTGTTCGAGCAGTGGATCGCCGGTGGGGGTGGGTACGGTGATCCACTGCTGCGTGACCCGGAGGCTGTCCGCGTCGACGTGGCCGACGGGTACGTGTCCGCCGAGATCGCCGAACGCGTCTACGGCGTGGTCCTCACCGACGCGACGGCGAGCGGTGCCGCGGCGGTGGACCCGGCGGCGACAAGGGAGCGTCGGCGCGCCGTGCGGGCGGAGCGCGTGGAGGCCGGCGGGAAGCTGCTGGACGTCCCAGACGTCAGCGCTCCGGACACCGGGCGCCCTGACCTCGGCGACCCGGACCTCGGCGGCTCGGTCACCGGCACCGCCGACGCCTCACGACCGCGCCGCGACGCCGACGGTTGGTTCTGCCCGGCGTCAGGGGCGCGACTGGGGAGCGCGGACTCTTGGGAGGACGCCGCCCACCGGGTGATTCGACCGGCGGCCGGACGACTCGCCGAGCTGGGGGTGCGCACGCGGGAGCGGGACGCGGCCTCGGAGGAGGTCCTGCTCGAGGAGCTCTACAGCCCGGAGTGCGGGACGTTGCTCGCCGCGCGGATCGTCGTCGGACAGAAGGGAGGCGCCGATGCGTGAGCTGGACGATCTGCTCGACGCACTGCGCGACGAGGGCACCGGCCCGGGAGCCCTGGACGGTGTCGTCGTCCTCGACATCACCCGCGTGGTGGCGGGACCGTTCTGCTCGATGGTCCTGGCCGACCTCGGTGCGACGGTCGTGAAGATCGAGCATCCGGACGATCCGGACTACACGCGCGAGTTCCCTCCACACCTGGAAGCGCAGGACGGACAGGATCCGGTGAGCGGCTTCTTCGCCCAGTACAACCGCAACAAGCTTGGGCTCACGCTGAACCTGGGCCACGAGGAGGGCCGGCGGGTGTTGAAGTCCCTGGCGGCTCGGGCCGACGTCCTGGTGGAGAACTTCCGCGCGGGCACGATGGACAAGCTGGGGCTCGGGTGGGACGTGCTGCGCGAGGTGAACCCGCGTCTCGTCTACACGGCGCTGTCCGGGTACGGCCAGACCGGGCCCTACCGCCGCCGCCCTGCGTACGACAACAGCGCCCAGGCCACCGGAGGACTGTGGTCCATGAACGGCGAGCAGGACCGGCCGCCGGTGCGCGTCGGCACCATCATCGGTGACCTCTCGGCCAGCCTGTACGGCGTCATCGGGACACTCGCCGCGCTCCGGCACGCCGAGGCCACCGGCGAGGGGCAGCTGGTGGACATCTCCCAGCAGGACTCGGTGCTCAGCCTCACCGAGAACGCCGTCGTCTCCTACACGGTGGACGGCAAGGTGCCCGAGCCCAAGGGCAACCAGCACCCGTTCGTCCGTCCCTACGAGCTGTTCCCGTGCCGCGACGGCTACGTCTTCTTCGGCGGGTACACCGACAAGTTCTGGCGGATCAGCTGTGAGCTGTTCGGGACGCCGGAGCTCCTAGAGGACGAGTCGATCGACTCGATGGCCAAGCGCTTCGATCCTGAGGTGTACGAGTCCAAGGTGCGGCCGGTCGTGAATGGCTGGTTCGAGCACCGCACGAAGGCAGAGCTTGAGGAGGTCGCTGGCGACCTCGTGCCACTCAGCGCGGTGAAGGACATCGCCGAGGTCGTCGCCGACCCGCAGATCGCCGCCCGTCAGATGGTGGTCGACGTCGACTATCCCGGCCACGGCCCGCTGCGGATGTTCGGCAACCCCGTCCGGCTGAGCGCGACACCGGCGCGACCAGTCGCCCGGGCGCCGCGCCTGAGTGAGCACACGACCGAGCTCCTGGGCCGTGTCGTCGGGCTCGACCAGGAGACCATCGACAAGCTGCGTGCGGACGGGACGGTGCGATGAGCGGGGTGCGGCTCGAGCGGGACGGCGCCGTCGCGGTCATCGTCATCGACCGTCCGGACAAGCTCAACGCCCTGACCCTCGCGATGTACGACGAGCTGGCCGAGGCGTTCGAGCAGGTACGGACCGACGACGATCTCGGGGTCGCGGTGCTGACCGGCAGCGGGGACCGGGCGTTCTGCGTCGGCGCGGATCTCACCGAGTCGATCCCCGCGCTCGCCGAGGGTCGCTTCGACATCTCCCACTGGGACGGTGCACATCAGAAGCACACGAGGTTGCACAAACCGGTGATCGCGGCGGTCAACGGGATGTGTCTCGGAGGCGGCTTCGAGATCATGCTGTCGACCGACCTGCGCCTCGCCTCCGAGCACGCGACGTTCGGGCTCCCCGAGCCGTCGGTCGGGGTGGTGCCCGCGGGCGGCACGCTGGCCAGGCTCGCCCGTCAGATTCCCTACCCATGGGCGATGGAGCTGCTGCTCACCGGTGACCCGATCGACGCGTCGACCGCGTCGCAGCGGGGACTCCTGAACCGGGTGGTGCCGCACGGTGAGCTCGTCGACGAGGCGCTGCGGTGGGCGCGCAGGCTCCTGGAGCACAGCGGCACGGCGCTGGAGGTCATCAAGTCCTCGGTGCTGCAGCTGGGTGACATGCCGTTGGAGGCCGCGTTCCACGCGGAGGCGCTCTACGGGCAGAAGGCCTTCGACAGCGAGGACTCCCGCGAGGGCCTGGCGGCGTTCGCGCAGCGACGCCGTCCCGATTTCCCGAGTCGGCGCCGGCAGGGTGCCGATTCCTGCGCTGCGCCTGGACGCGAGGGGTGAGAATGTGCTCATGACCACCGAGCAGGCCGGCGCCCACGTCGTCGGTGGCGGACATCTCTCGGTCGACGCCGTGCTGACACTGCTGCAGGCCGCGGCCGCCGACCGCCCCGCCGACGACATCGACCAGGTGCTGCGTCGTGAGGGCCTGGACAGCGGACGGCACGACGAGATCGTCCGCGTGGTCCGTCGGATCCAGGGCTCGTACGCGCACCTGCAGCGCAGGACGCAGGAGCTGGCCGCACTGTTCTCCACCGCGCGGGAGCTCGTCCAGCTGCACGATGTCGACACCGTGCTGCAGCGACTCGTCGAACGAGCCCACGATCTGATCGGCACCGACGTCACCTATCTGTCGGAGACGACGGATGCCTTCGGCGGAATGGCCGTCCGGCACTCCGTCGGCACCGTCTCGGAGCCGTTCCGCCACCTGTTCGTCCCCGCGGGCAAGGGCTTGGCCAGCAAGGTCGTCGAGGCCCGGGCGCCGGTATGGGTCTCGCGCTACATCGACATGAGCGAGGCGCCGAGGGATCCAGGCATCGACGCGGCGGTGGCCGCAGAGGGTCTCGTATCGTTCCTCGGCGTGCCCCTCGTCGTCGGCGACGAGGTGCTGGGCGCGCTGTTCGCGTGCAACCGCTTCAGCTACGACTTCACCCCGGACCAGATCATCCTGCTCTCGGCCTTCGCCGACCACGCGGCGTCGGTCCTCAACTCCGCCCGCCTGCTGCGACGCAGCCACGAGGCGGCGGAGCGCGCCGAGCGAGCCTACGCCGAGCTCGAGGACCACGTCGCCAGCGTCGAGCGTGCCTCCGTGGTCCACGAACGGCTGACGTCCGTCGTGGTCTCCGGTGGCGGCATCGCCGACGTTGCCGCCGCGCTCGCCGGAGCACTCGAGCGGCCGGTGGTGGTCCTGGACGCGCGCTTGAGACACCTGGCCGGGCATCCGGCCGAACGGCCGACGACTCCCGTCGGCCCGGTCTTGGCCGATGCGATCTCCCGGAGCCGACGAACGGGTCGGTGCGTCGACGTCGGTGACGGGACCAGTGCGTGGACCGTCGTGGCGCTGACTGGCACGGACTCACTGCTGGGGGCGATCGCCGCCTCCGCCGGCCCCGAGACGTTCGGCCCCGTCGAGCGACGGATGCTCGAGCGGGCCGCGCACATCGCCTCGCTGCTGTCGCTCCAGCGCGAGGCCGTCGAGGCTGCGGGCGCCGAGCGGCGGTCCCGGGTGCTCGGTGCCCTCCTCGACGGTATCGACCCGCGCTCCGCCGATCCCACCGGTGAGCTGCGGACGCTCTCCGGTGAGATCGCGTCGGCTGCGGTCGTGCAGGTGCCGGACGGCGAGACGGCCACGCTCCTGCATCACGTCGTCGACCTCGTGGGACAGGACGGCGTCTTCGCCTTCCGTGGGCGGCACCTCGTCGTCGCCTGGGTTGGCGAGGACCCGTACTCCCGTACGGAGTCGCTGCGCGAATCGCTGGCGGCCGTCCTCAGGAGGTCGTTGCTGGCAGTGACCGCACCGATCCCTCAGTCGACTGGTGATCTGGGGACGGTGGTCGCCACGGCGGAGAACGCCCTGGCGGTCCTGCCATCGCTGGACGTGTCCGGGGTGACGGTGAGCGCCGACGCCTACGCGCCCTATGCGGGGCTCTTCTCCGCCGAGCCCGGCGCAGCCGCCCGGTTCGTCGACGCGCTGCTCGGTCCGGTCATCGAGTGGGACCGGCGCCGGCACACCGACCTGGTCAGGACATTGGCCGCCTACTTCGCGCACGGCGAGAGCGGTAGTGCCGCGGCGCGCGCCCTGCACGTCCACAAGAACACCGTGCAGCAACGTCTCGAGCGCGTCCTGGAGCTCACCGCGGGCCGGTGGGCGGACCCGGAGTTCCGCTTCCGGCTGCACGCGGCCGTCCGGTTGCACGGGCTCCGGGGCGACGCCACGCGGACCTCCTGACCCGGTCCGCGGCGGGAGTGCGCCCGACCACCTGGGTGGGGTCGAGCGTGTGGAGCTGGCACATATCGCCGGGTCGACGGGATGCATAGCGTCGGGGCTGATCCCGCCCGCCGGGCGCGGAGCCCCCGCGAAAGGACCGCATCCCATGACCAACAGTCGAGTCTCCGGCTTCCGCAACCTCAGCACCGCGGAGCGCCGCGACACCGTCGTCTCGCAGTCCTCGCTCGAGCCGGACTCGCTGACGGCGCTCGACCCGGGCGCCGGACTCACCCTCGAGCAGGCTGACCACATGATCGAGAACACCGTCGGAGTGCTGGGGATCCCCGTCGGCATCGCCACGAACTTCACGGTGAACGGTCGAGACCTCTTCGTCCCCATGGCGACCGAGGAGCCCTCCGTGGTCGCGGCAGCCAGCAATCTCGCGCGGATGACGCGGGAGCACGGCGGGTTCACCACCTCACGCAGCGCCCCGCTCATGCAGGCCCAGGTCCAGGTGCTCGATGTCGTGGACCCGCAGGCTGCGCGGCTTCGCCTGCTGGAGGCGGCTCCCGAGATCGTGGAGCTCGCCAATGCCCAGGATCCCCGGTTGGTCGAGCTCGGCGGCGGTGTACGCGAGGTGCTCGTCCGCCTTGTCCCCAGCTCGCGGCAGACCTACGTCGTGCTCCACCTCGTCGTCGACGTTCGCGACGCCATGGGCGCCAACGCCGTCAACACGATGGCCGAGGCTGTTGCGCCCCGGGTCGCGGAGATCGCGGGTGGTCGCAGTCTGCTGCGCATCCTCACCAACAAGGCCGACCTCCGCCTGACGCGCGTCAAGGCCGTCTTCGACGCCGAGCAGCTCGGCGGAGCGAGGGTCGTCGAGGACATGATCGATGCCGCGGAGCTGGCCGTGGCCGATCCGTACCGGGCGGCGACGCACAACAAGGGCATCATGAACGGCATCACGGCCGTGGTCCTCGCGACGGGCAACGACACCCGCGCGGTCGAGGCTGGCGCGCACTCGCACGCCATCGGTCCGGACGGCCGCTACACGTCGATGTCCCACTTCGAGAAGGATCGCGACGGCAATCTGGTGGGGACGATGGAGCTGCCGATGCCGGTCGGGCTGGTCGGCGGCGCGACGCGAGTCCACCCGGTGGCCCAGGCGAACGTGGCGCTGCTCGGCGTGCAGAGCGCGGCGGAGCTGGCGGACGTCATCATGGCCGTCGGGCTCGCGCAGAACGCGGGTGCGCTGAGGGCGCTGGCGTCCGAGGGCATCCAGCGTGGCCACATGTCGCTGCACGCTCGGAACGTCGCCGTGACGGCGGGCGCCACGGTGGACGAGATCGATCCCGTGGTCACGCGGATGATCGCGGATCGTGCCGTGCGGGCGGAGGCGGCGGAGGCCATCCTCGCCGAGCTGCGCTCCGGTGCCGAGCGGTGACCGCCGTCGGTCCGGCCGTCCATCCCGAGCCGGGCCTCCCCTCGACGGTGACCGTGTACGAGGTCGGGCCTCGTGACGGTCTGCAGGCAGAGTCCGAGGTCGTGCCGACTCATCGGAAGATCCAGCTCATCCGCGACCTCAGGGCTGCCGGTCTCGGCACCGTGGAGGCCACGAGCTTCGTGTCCCCCAGGTGGGTGCCGCAGCTGGCCGACGCGCACGACGTGCTGTCCGCGCTCGACGAGCCGGACCGCCACCCGGTGCTCGTGCCGAACCATCGGGGACTGGAGCTGTCAGTCGGCGCCGGCGCGACGAGCATCGCCGTGTTCGTGAGCGCAACGCAGGAGTTCGCCCGGCGGAACCTCAACACGACGCGGGAGGTCGCGCTGCAGCGCGCCATCGAGGTCGTCGAGGAGGCCGTGGAACGCTCGATGCGGGTCCGGGGCTACGTGTCGATGTGTTTCGGTGACCCGTGGGAGGGTCGAGTCGATGTCGACGCGGTGGCCGCCGTCTCGCGTGCCCTCCTCGACGCCGGCTGTGCCGAGGTCAGCCTGGGTGACACGATCGGGGTCGGGACTCCGGGTCACGTGATGAGCCTCGTACGTGCACACGAGCGTGTCGGGGTGGGGACCGATCGTCTCGCCCTGCACTTCCACGACACGTACGGC
>JBQGDU010000556.1:0-1912 GCA_052039245.1 Aeromicrobium sp.
CAGGTGCGGCACGCCCGCGAGGCTGACGGACTCGACCACGAGCTCCAGGACACCGCTGAGACGTTCCGCGACCTGGTCGAAGGTGCCGACGAGCCCGAAGGCCGGGCCGCCGCGGAGGTGGGAGAACCCGCCCCAGACCCCTGGCTCGACCTCGAGGTCACGGACGTCGCGCACGGTCCGGTCGACGAATCCCCGGCCCCGCGCGGCACCCACGGAGTCCCCCTCGGCCGCAGCGCCCAGCGTGGCCGGGTCGACGTGCTGGAAGCCGTCCCGCAGCTCACCCCAGGCCTCCTCCTCGGTCTCCCGGGCGAGCACGTCGATGCGCACGGAGAACTTCGGCGAGGTGCCGAGGGAACTCGCCTTCTCCCGGACGTCCGCGAACTTGCGGCGCAGCGCCTCGAAGGGTTCGAGCCAGGAGAGGTAGTAGTCGGTGTGGGCCGCCGCGGCGTCGATCGCGGCGGGGGACGATCCGGAGAAGTAGACCTCGGGGAAGGGCTGCTCGGCGAGGACGTCCGGGAGCCGGGCACCGGTGAGCGTGTAGAACCTGCCGGCGAGGTCGACCGGCTCGCGTCCCCACGCCGCCCGGTGCGCGGTGAGGAACTCCGCGGTGCGTGCGTAGCGGTCGTCGTGCTCCACCGCGTCGCCCCACCACAGCTGCGCCGGCCCGCCGCCACCGGTGATGACGTTGTAGACCAACCGGCCGTCACCCAGGAGCTGCAGCGAGCTCGCGAGCCTGGCCGCGGCGAAGGGATCGAGGAATCCCGGCTGGAAGGCGGTCATGAAGCGGAACGAGCGTGTCTCGCGCAGCAGTGAGGCCGCCACGGCGAACGGGTCGTCGGTGAAGGGGAAGGAGGGCAGCAGGCCTCCGACGAAACCCGACGCCTCCGCCGCCCTGGCGACGTCGAGCGTGTACTCCAGGTAGGGGCGGTCGTCAGGTCCGTCGTCGCGCCAGGTGGGGGTGATGCTCCCGGGTCGGGTGGTCGCCCAGTCTCCGCGCGTCTCGGTGCGGCTGCGCAGCGAGGACTGGTCCCCGTGCATGCCGATGCGCCAGTACACGTCAACCATGGGCGAGCTCCCGCGTCGTGATCCGGTGCAGCACGTGCTCACCGAGCCGGTAGGTCTCCTCCACGGGCCGCGGCGATCGGAGGGTGATGGTCTCCACCCCGGCCGAGCGGATCCGTGCGAGCTGTTCGGCCACCTCGGCGTAGGAACCGACGAGCGCCTCACGTCCCGGCGGGGACCCGGTGACGGCGGCCGACGCGTCCTGCGACCTCGCCCTCGTCACCACCTCGGCCTCGACCCCGACGGCCAGGTCCGCCCGGACGGAGCGGATCGCGTCCACCCGTTCGGCGAGGCGGTCGTCCAAGGGCACGACCTGCAGGTCGGCGTGCCCGACTCCGACCGCCAGCGCCGGTTCCTCATCGCCCTGCACCTCGACGCGTGGCACGGGCACACCGGCCTGAGGTCCGAGCAGTCCGGCGCCGTGGAGCGCGTAGTGCTCGCCGGACCACGTGACGTCCGTACCCGTCCAGGCGGCGCGCGCGGCGTGCAGGAACTCAGCGAGCCGGCCGGACCGCCCGCGCCAGGCACCGGCCGGATCCACGCGCCAGGCGAGTCGCGCGCCGTGGAAGCGCTGCAGGGTGACGCTGACCTTGGCCGCGTAGACCGGGGTCGCGAAGGGCCCGGCCAGCTCTGCCGTGACGTCGACGTGACGGGTGTGGCGCAGCAGGTCCGCCGCCACCACGAGAGGGTCGAGACCGTCCGGGTGGAACGGCACGACCACGCCGGCGAGACCCGCCGAGTCCGCGGCCCGGCCGAGGTGCGACAGCTGCTCGAACGCCCCACGCGCTGCGGGTCTGACGTCCGTGAGCCCGGACGCGAGCCTCCGGGAGGCGCCGATCCGGTCGTCACG
>JBQGDU010000557.1:0-5537 GCA_052039245.1 Aeromicrobium sp.
GGTCCACGCGAAGCTCACGCTCAGCCGGCTCCAGCCATCGGGGGTCCTCCAGGGCGAAGTAGGACTCCAGCAAGGGCCCGCACGAGGCGAGCCACTCCGCCTCCTCGGCGGCGTTCGCCGCGCCGAACAGCTCGGCGAGGCGAGGGTCCTCGCGCAGGAGCCGCGCCCAGGCCGGCGCGACCATGCTCTGCGCCCGCTCGACGGTCCGGGCCGAGGCCTCGACACCGAACAGGTCCTCCAGGACCGCATGCACCAGGGTGCCGCGGGCCGCGACGGGGTCGGTCGTCTCGGGCAGCTTGTCGACGGTGCGGAAGCGGTACTTCAGCGGGCAGGTGAGAAAGTCAGCCGCCCGGCTGGGGGAGAGGGCCTTGCGCACCCGGACCGGCTCGGTGTCGGACTCCACGATGGCTGTCGCTCCCTGCATGCCTGTCACGGTATCTGCGACCTCGGACATGTCGTGGTGCCGTCCTTCCGCGTGTCGGTGGCTACCGTGGGCTCGTGCAGCCGACCCGCCCCATCGTGCTCGGACGCCTGGGTGAGACCACGCTCCGGGCACGTCCGTCGCTGCTGCTCGCGGGGATCGTGCTCGTCCTCCTGTTCTCGCCGCGGTTCGGCGCCGACGGCGCCAACCCCTACCTCGTGGGCGTCGTGTTCGTCGTCGCGCTCTACGCGTCCGTCCTGGTGCACGAGCTGGCCCACATGGCCGTCGCGCGGGCCTTCGGGCTCCGGGTCCCCAGCGTGACGCTGCACCTGCTGGGTGGTGAGACCCTCATCGCCGGGTCCCGCGGTCCGCTGCAGGAGGCGCTGACGTCCGTGGTGGGTCCGCTGGCCTCGGCCGCCGTCGGTCTCATCGCCTCCTTCGGGGTGGGCACGGTGGAGGACCCCACGACGGCTCAGGTCCTGTGGTCCCTCGGCTGGATCAACCTCCTCATCGCCGTGTTCAACCTGCTGCCGGCCCCACCGCTCGACGGGGCCCACGTGGTCGCGGCGACCACGTGGGGCCTGACCGGCCGCCGCTCCACCGGCACCCGGGTCTCGGGCTGGTCCGGACGTGCCACCGCGCTCGTGGTGGTGGTCGGCGTCGTATGGTTCAGCCTCGGCTCGTCACGCGGCCTCGTCGACGTCGTCATCGCCGTCCTCGTCGGTGGTTTCCTGTGGGCCGGCGCCGGGCAGGCGCTGCGGCTCGCCACCCTGCAGCGTCGGCACGAGGACACCCCACACCCCACGGATCCCGGGAGGACCACCTCATGACCCGCACGCAGCGCAGCGGACCCTTCGTCGAGGGCGAGTGGGTGCGGCTCAACGACGCCAAGGGCCGCAAGCACAACGTCCAGCTGGTGGCCGGCAAGGAGTTCTCCACCAAGAAGGGCCAGCTCCGCCACGACGACATCATCGGCGAGCCCGAGGGCATCGTCATCGAGTCGACGCTGGACGGGCAGTACCAGGTCTTCCGACCCCTGCTGCACGAGTACGTCGTCTCGATGCCACGTGGTGCCGCGATCGTCTACCCCAAGGACGCGGCCCAGATCGTCACGATGGCCGACATCTTCCCCGGCGCGCGCGTGGTGGAGGCCGGTGCCGGCTCGGGCAGCCTCACGACGTACCTGTTGCGGGCGGTCGGCGACGCGGGACACCTGGGGTCCTACGAGCTGCGGGAGGACTTCGCCGAGACGGCGCGACGCAACGTCGACCAGGTCCTCGGGGAGCACCCGGCCTGGACGCTCACCGTCGGCGACGTGCGCGAGGTGATGAGCGAGCCGGAGGTCGACCGGATGATCCTCGACATGGTGGACCCGTGGACGTGTGTTCCGCTCGCAGCCGAGCGGTTGGTGCCCGGCGGCGTCGTGTGCGCCTACGTGGCCACCACGACCCAGCTCTCCCGGTTCGTCGAGACGCTGAGGGCCGACGGCGGGTTCACCGAGCCGCACGCCTGGGAGACCATGCAGCGCAGCTGGCACCTCGAGGGCCTCGCCGTCCGCCCCGACCACTCGATGGTCGGTCACACCGCCTTCCTCGCGACGGCTCGACGCATGGCTCCGGGCCACCGCGCCCTGGAGAAGACCCGCCGGCCCGCGCCCGGCGCCTACGGCCCCGACTACACCGGTCCGCGCCCGGCCGGTCAGGACGATTCGTGACCTCCACGAACGTCATCGGATCGTCACCGATCACCTGACGGATGCAACGGCGCCGCCACGTCCACGCGGGTAGGGTCGGTGGGAACGAGCAGGAGGTGGCGTTCCATGACCGACCACGACGTTCCCCAGCGCGGCCCAGACGGCCCTGACCAGTCCGTGCACGAGCTCGCGTACCTGCGGGCGGAGGTGGAGCACCTGCGCCGCCGGCTCGGCTCCGAGGGCAGTGTGGACTCCCGCCTCTCCGACCTCGAGGCACGGCTCGCCTCCACGTCGGCCCAGAACGAGCGTCTCACCACCACGCTCCGCGAGGCACGCGACCAGATCGTCACGCTGAAGGAGGAGGTCGACCGCCTGGCGCAGCCGCCCGTCGGCTTCGGCACGTTCCTGCAGCGCAACGCCGACGACTCGGTCGACGTCTTCACCGGCGGCCGCAAGCTCCGCGTGAACGTCAGCCCGGCGGTCGACAAGGACGGGCTGCGCAAGGGCCAGGAGGTCATCCTCAACGAGGCCATGAACGTCGTGGAGGCGCTGGAGTTCGAGACCGTCGGCCAGGTCGTCATGCTCAAGGAGCTGATGGCCGACGGTGAGCGGGCCCTGGTCATCGGCAACACCGACGAGGAGACCGTCGTCCGCCTGGCCGACTCCCTCCTCGGCCTGAAGCTGCGGGCAGGCGACTCCCTGCTCTACGACGCCAAGGCCAACTACGTCTACGAGCGGGTGCCCAAGAGCGAGGTCGAGGAGCTCGTCCTCGAGGAGGTCCCGGACATCGACTACGAGTCGATCGGCGGGCTCCGCGGGCAGATCGAGTCCATCCGGGACGCCGTCGAGCTCCCGTACCTGCACCCGGACGTCTTCATCGAGCACGAGCTCAAGCCGCCCAAGGGCGTCCTGCTGTACGGCCCTCCGGGCTGCGGGAAGACCATGATCGCCAAGGCGGTCGCGTCGTCGCTGGCCAAGAAGGTCACCGAGCGCACCGGCGAGGAGGGGCGCAGCTACTTCCTCAACATCAAGGGCCCCGAGCTGCTCAACAAGTACGTCGGGGAGACCGAGCGGCACATCCGTCTCGTCTTCCAGCGTGCCCGGGAGAAGGCCAGCGAGGGCACTCCGGTCATCGTGTTCTTCGACGAGATGGACTCACTGTTCCGCACCCGCGGCTCGGGCGTCTCCTCCGACGTCGAGAACACCATCGTCCCGCAGCTGCTCAGCGAGATCGACGGCGTCGAGGGCCTGGAGAACGTCCTCGTCATCGGCGCCTCCAACCGCGAGGACATGATCGATCCCGCGATCCTTCGGCCGGGTCGTCTGGACGTGAAGATCAAGATCGAGCGCCCCGACGCGGAGTCCGCGCGCGACATCTTCAGCAAGTACCTGACGCCGAACCTGCCGCTGCACTCCGACGACCTCGGCGAGTGGGGTGGGGACCCTGCTGCCACGGTGCAGGGGATGATCCAGCGCACCGTCGAGCGGATGTACACCGAGTCCGAGGACAACCAGTTCCTGGAGGTCACCTACGCCAACGGCGACAAGGAGGTCCTGTACTTCAAGGACTTCAACTCCGGGGCGCTGATCCAGAACATCGTCGACCGCGCCAAGAAGATGGCCATCAAGGACCTGCTCGACTCCGGTCAGCGAGGCCTGCGGGTGCAGCACATGCTGCAGGCGTGCGTCGATGAGTTCAAGGAGAACGAGGACCTGCCCAACACCACGAACCCCGACGACTGGGCACGGATCTCGGGCAAGAAGGGCGAGCGCATCGTCTTCATCCGGACCCTCATCACCGGTAAGGGTGGCAACGAGCCCGGTCGCTCCATCGACACCGTCGCCAACACCGGGCAGTACCTCTGAGCGAGACGACGCCCCTGCCCAGCTCGGGGGTCACGCTCCGGGTCGCGCGCTACGACGACTCGGACGTGGCCGCCATGACGCTGGAGGTCCAGCAGGAGTACGGCCGGTTGTACGGCGGCGACGGTGACCAGTCGCCGATCGACCCCCGGGAGTTCGTGCCGCCGCGCGGACACTTCGTGGTGGCCGAGGTCGGGGGAGAGGCCGTCGCGATGGGTGGCTGGAGGCGTGGCGGGCCCGTGGGCCCGGACGAGGCGGAGATCAAGCGCATGTACGTCCGGCCCGCGCACCGGCGACGCGGCCTGTCCAGGGTGGTCCTGAGCGAGCTGGAGCGCAGCGCCCGCGACTCCGGGATCACCCGTCTGGTCCTGGAGACCGGGCAGGCGCAGCCGGAGGCGATCGCCCTCTACCGGTCGACGGGCTACGTCGACGTCCCGCCGACCTTCGGCCACTACGTCTCCTCGCCGTTGAGCGTCCACCTCGGCAAGCGGCTCCGCCCGTGAGGCCGCGGCGGCTCGTGGCGGTCGTGATCGCCGGGACGATCACGCGCACGGTGGTCCGTCGCCTCCGGCTGCACCGCGCGGTCGACCCGGACCTGCGACTCGCATCGCTCCACCTGACACCGCCGTTCTGGCGCGTCCTCCTGCCGTACCTGCGTCGCAGCCTCACGGCACCGAGCCCGGTCGT
The DNA here is from genome assembly GCA_052039245.1 of Aeromicrobium sp. GTDB lineage: Bacteria > Actinomycetota > Actinomycetes > Propionibacteriales > Nocardioidaceae > Aeromicrobium. The sequence goes on from JBQGDU010000557.1 coordinate 4,665, forward strand.
GGACGGCGTCGTGCGCACGCGCCACCACGCCCTCGCTGCACCGGACGGACACGTCCCGACCGTCCACGTCCACCGTCCCCGCGATGCGGCACCCGGCGCAGCGGTCGTCTGGATGCACGGCGGTGGGTACGTGAGCGGGACCGCAGGACGCGACAACCTCACCTGCAGTGCGTTGGCAGCCGACACCGGGGTCACGGTGGTGGCCGTCGAGTACCGGCTCGCGCCGGAGCACCCGCATCCCGCCGCTCTCGAGGACTGCCTCGCCGCGGTGCGCTGGGTGCTGTCGGACGAGGTCCTCGACGTCGACAGCGCGCGACTGGTCGTCGCCGGGGCCAGCGCCGGCGGCGGGCTGGCCGCCGCCACCACGCACCGCCTCGTGGACGAGGGCGTCGTTCCCGCGCTCCAGCTGCTCGTCTACCCGATGCTCGACGACCGGACGGTCCGCCGCCGGGTGAGCCGACACCCGCGCCTGGTCTGGGGTCGTCACTCGAACCGCGCCGCCTGGCGCGCCTACCTCGGCCGACGACCCGGTCGCGCCGACGTCCCCGCGAGCGCCGCCCCGGCCCGGCGCACCGACCTCTCCGGCCTCCCAGCCACCTGGATCGGGGTCGGCACGCTCGACCTCTTCCACGACGAGGACGTCGAGCACGCGCGTCGGCTCCGCGCGGCCGGCGTCGACGTCGAGCTGGTCGTCGTGCCCGGCATGTACCACGGTGCGGACGCCGCCTTCGCCGATCGCGCCGCCGCCACCCGGGACTTCCGCGGCTCCCTCCGCACCGCGATCCGCCGGGCTGTCACGTGAGGGCGCAGGCGTGAGCTCGGTGGGCTGAGGCCCTCAGCTGCGAGCTGCCCTCCGGGCCCGGAGGTGCCGCA
>JBQGDU010000558.1:0-5554 GCA_052039245.1 Aeromicrobium sp.
CGACGGCATCGAGCGACGTCTGATGTCCAACCCCTACGGCGCCGGCGCCGGCCGAGAGTCCGTCCTCGAGCTCATCGACGCGCGCCTCGTGCTGGAACCGGGCATCGCCGCCGCAGCGGCCGTCGAGCGCACCGACGCAGACCTGCGCCTCCTCGAGGCCGCGACGGCCAACGCGCTGGAGCCCCAGCGCGGTGACGAGCGGCCCACCGTGCACTTCCACGTCGCGGTCGCCTCCGCGAGCCGCAACCGTCTCGTGAGGGAGGCCGTCGAGGCGCTGCTGCGCGTGCGGGTGCATGACCAGGTGGAGATCCGGCACCAGTACGACGATCGCGAGCGCGACCACGCCGAGCACCTCGAGATCGTCGAGGCCATCCGGGGCCGCGACGCGTCGGCGGCGGAGACACTGACGCGTGAGCACCTCGTCGCCATCCGCGCGACGGTGGCCGGCGCCGAGGGCGCGACGTCATGACGGCGCGCCTGGCCCACCTGACCCACGCCGAGGCCGCCGCCGCGATCGAGCGCGACGCCGTGCTCCTCCTCCCGGTGGGAGCCATGGAGCAGCACGGCCCCGCCATGCCCCTCGGCACCGACACCATCCGAGCCGAGGCGCTCGTCGACCAGGTGGCCGACGCGCTCGGCGACCGCGTCGTCGTCGGGCCCAGCGTCCCGGTCGGGGTCTCGCCCCACCACCTCGCCTTCCCCGGCACGATGAGTCTGCGGCCGGAGACGTTCAACGCCGTGCTGCGCGAGTACCTGGAGTCGCTGGCCTCGCACGGCTGGCGCCGCGTCCTCGTGGTCACCGGTCACGGCGGCAACAACGCCGCGCTCGGTGTCCTCGCGCAGGACGTGCTGCGGGACCTCCCGCAGGTCGAGCTCGCGTGGACGCCGGTCACGGCGCTCGCCTCCGACCACGTCGCCACGATGACCACGAGCGAGGTGCACGGCCACTGCGGCGAGGCGGAGACCTCGCAGATGATGCACGTCGCCCCCGACCTCGTCCGCGGAGACCTGCTCGAGGCCGGCACCACCGTCCTCGACGAGCTCGACGAGCTCTCGCGCGTCGTCAGGACGCGCCAGTACCCGACCATGGCGCTCCCGTACGACCGACTCAGCGCCAACGGTGTGCTCGGCGATCCACGCCGCGCCACCGCCGACGACGGCCGCGTGATCATCGACCTGGCCACGCAGCGGATCGTCGACTTCATCACGGAGTGGCCCACCGGCTAGCCCGCTCCTCCCACCACAGCACCGAGAGGTCCCACCTCCTCGGGCGATCCCGCACACCCTGATCCCGTCCGGAGGACGATCCGATGACTCCCACCGTCCGACCCCACCGCGTGCTCGCGGCCGCGGTCCTGCTCGCGTCGACGCTGACGTCCGGCGTCGCCGTCGCCGACGACGCCGAGCGTCGGCATCACGACCGGCCCGAACGCTGTGACCGCTCAACCGAGCAGCCCGCCGACACCAGCGCCAAGCACGAGCTGGAGTCCGGCGGCCTCGAGCGCAACTACGTCCTGAGCCTCCCGAAGGGCTACGAGAAGAGGGACGACTGGCCGCTCGTCGTGGCCTTCCACGGCCGAGGCAGCACCGCGGTGGAGCTGGAGGGCTACTCCGACCTGTCGAGCCTGCCGGCGGTCGTCGCCTACCCGAACGGCGTCGCGGACCCTGACGACGGCGACCGCTTCCGACAGGCGTGGCAGGGGGCTCCGTACTCCGTCGACGGTGTCGACGACGTCGCGTTCGTCGAGGACCTGCTCGATGAGCTGCAGACGGACCTGTGCGTCGACCCCGGACGCACGTACGCCACCGGCAAGTCCAACGGAGCGGGTCTCGCGGCCCTCCTGTCGTGCCGCCTCGACGATCGCCTCGCCGCCGTCGCCCTCGTCGCGCCCGCGCTCTACCCGCAGGCCCGGGAGGGGTGTGAGGACGCCTCGGCCGTGCCGACGCTGCTCGTCCACGGTGTCGCCGACGCCACCGTCCCGTACGGCGGCGACGCCGACCGCGGCCTGCCCGACGTCCGTGCCTGGCTCGGCGAGCGAGCCGAGCGCGACGACTGCCGGCCCCGTCCGCGATCGGGCCGCATCGGCCGCGACGTCGAGACGCTGCGCTGGCGCGGCTGTGCGGACGGCTCCGAGATCCGACACCTCGCCGTCAGCGGCGGCGGCCACGTGTGGCCCGGCGCCCGCGTGTACTCCGGCGGCGGCCACGTCACCCAGACCATCAGGGCGCACCAGCAGGCGTGGGCGTTCCTGCGCGACCACGAGCTCGCCGACGGCGGGCCGGACCACGAGGGGAACCGATGAGCGCATCCACCGAGCGACGACGTCACGACGACCTGCCCCGGATCATCCGGGCGCTCGGGGTCATCGAACGCGTCGGCAACAAGCTCCCGCACCCGTTCTGGCTGTTCTGGATCCTGGCCGCCATCCTCGGCGCGGCCAGCGCGATCATGGCCACGGCCGGCGTCACGGTCGTCTCGCCGAAGGACGGTGAGACGGTCGCGGTCCAGAACCTGTTCAGCGGCGACGGCATGGCGATGGCGCTGTCGACGGCGATCGACAACTTCGCCACGTTCCCGCCGATGGCCACGATCGTGGTGGTCATCATGGGCGTCGCGGTGGCCGAGCGGACGGGATTCCTCGAGGCGGCCATGAAGGTCGGCGTCTCGCGCGTCCCGGCCGGGTGGGTGGTCTTCGCGGTCGCCTTCATGGGCACGGCCGCGCACGTCGCGTCCGCGGCCGCGTACATCATCCTCGTCCCGCTCGGCGGCCTCGCGTTCCGCGCGGTGGGCAAGTCGCCCATCCTCGGCATCGTCGTGGCCTACACCTCGATCGCCTCCGGGTACGACGCCAGCCCGATCCCGACGCCGAACGACGCGATCTTCGCCGGCATCACCACCGCCGCCGCGCAGATCGTCGAGGAGGACGCGTACGTCTCCCCCTTGAGCAACTGGTACTTCAACATCGCCTCGTCGTTCCTGCTGGCGATCGTCATCACGATCATCACGACGACGCTGCTCTCGCGCCGCCCGGACATCGAGGCGGACGAGGACGCGGACCACGGCGACGACACCCTCGAGCTGTCCACCCGGGAGCGTTCCGCCCTGCGGATGGCCGTGCTCACGCTGCTCGGCGCGCTGTTCCTGCTGCTCGTGGTCGTCCTGCCGGCCGGATCCCCGTTGCGCGGCGAGGGCGGAGCGCTCGCGGAGTCGCCGCTGCTGGACGGCATCGCGATGGTCGTGGCGCTGCTGTTCGGCATCACCGGCATCGTCTACGGACGGCGCACCGGGGCCATCACCAAGCCCGGCGACGTGCCGCCGCTCATGGCTCAGGGCATCAAGCAGATGGCACCGGTCATCGTGCTGTTCTTCGCCATCGCACAGTTCCTGGCCTACTTCGACTGGACGCGCATGGGCGACGTCATCGCGGTGGAGTCCGCCGACCTGCTGGAGCAGAACAACGTCCCCGTGTGGGTCATCTTCCTCATGGTGCTGCTGCTCCTGAGCGTCGTGAACGTCATGGTGACGAGTGGTTCGGCGATGTGGTCGATCGCGGCCCCGGTCCTCGTGCCGATGCTGATGCTGCTGGCCGTGCCCCCGGAGACCACGCAGGCGCTGTTCCGCATCGCCGACTCCGGGTCGACGGCGATCACGCCGATGAGTCCGTACTTCGTCATGGCGCTCGGGTTCCTGCAGCGCTATCGCAAGGACGCCGGCATCGGCACGCTCGCCTCGTACACGCTGCCGCTCGCCATCCCGATGACGCTCGCCTGGACCGCGCTGTTCTTCCTCTGGTGGGGTCTGGGCATCCCCCTCGGTCCGGGCGCCCCCGTGCGCTGACCCGTCGTGCGGTCGCGGGCCCGCTGGCCGTGACGTCCTCGCGGACACGCCGAGCGTGTCGTGGTCAGAACGTCTCTCCGAGCGGGGCCCGGGGCGCGTCAGGCGGTCGAGGAACGCGATGAGCAGGGCCTCGCGCAGGGGCGGGGGAGCGGCGTCGAGCAGGGCGTTGACCGGGGCCATCCGGTCGGGGGCGGCCACCGCGCCGTCCTCGCCGGCAAGGCCGGCCACCTGCAGCAGGCCGTCGAACGTCGCGTCGTCGAGCTGGTCCGGGTCGAGCGCCTCGGCAGCGGCGCGCAGGCCCGGGTCGACGACGATCGGGCCGGAAGTCGCCGCCGCCGCGACGCTCTCGCGCAGTGCCACCAGGAACTCCGGGACGCTCGCAGCGGTGGCCGCGGACACCGAGACGTGCAGGGTGGCCGGGCCGCCGCGGAAGCCCATCTGCGGCTGCACGAACCAGCCGCGGTCGAGCATGAGGTCGCTGATCGTGAAGACGTCGCAGGTCGCGTCGGCGCCGATCGCCACGAGGCTCGAGTCCGGTGGCACCACGACGTGCAGGTGGTCGATGGCCGCGACGCCGTCGACGACGTCCCGCGTCCCGATGAGCGTCGTCTCGACGAGTCGTGCGTAGCCGTCGAGACCGATGTGCTGCACCACCGCCCAGGCTGCCGCGAGCGGCCCACCGGACTTGGTGCTCTGTACGGTGGAGTTGAGCATCGTGTAGCCGGGCCAGTCCGCGCAGGCGAAGAACTGTGACCGTCGACCGTCCGGGCTCGAGTGCAGCAGCAGGGAGACGCCCTTGGGGGCGTAGGCGTACTTGTGCAGGTCCACCGAGACGCTCGTGACACCCGGGACGGCGAAGTCCCACGGCGGCACACCGGGGGTCCACGGCAGCACCCAGCCGCCGATGCACGCGTCCACGTGCAGGCGGATCCCGCGGCGCAGGGTCTCGAGGGCGACCTCCTCCACCGGGTCGACGACGCCGTGTGCGTACGACGGTGCGGAGACGGCCACGAGCACGACGTCGTCCCCGTGCTCGTCGAGCGCTGCCGTGACCGCCGCCGAGTCGGCGCGGAAGCTCGCGTCGACGTCGACCTTGACGAGTCGCACCCGCAGGAAGTGGGCCGCCTTGTCGAACGCCGCGTGGATCGTCGTGGGTGCGACGACGACGGGTGAGGCGACGTCGGGACGAGCGTCGCGGGCCGCCTTCACGGCCAGCAGGATCGACTCCGTGCCACCCGACGTCGCGGTGCCGACGGTCCGCTCGTCACCGTGCAGGAGGTCTCGCGCCAGCGCGACGAGGTCGTTCTCCATGGTCAGCAGACTGGGGAACGCCGTCGGGTCGAGTCCGTTGCTCGCCCCGAACATCGCGAGCGCACGACGCCCCAGCTCGTCGGCCTCGGCGATGCCTGAGTCGTAGACGTACGCGAGCGTCCGCCCGCCGTGGGTGGGCAGGTCGTCGGCGCGCAGGTCCTCGAGCCGGCGCAGCACGTCGTCGGGTGTCATCGGGTGATCTCCTCGTCGAGTCGGTAGCCGCGCAGCAGGAGCAGACTGGCGGCGATGAGGGCCGCGGGGACGACCGAGAAGCCGATCGCGATGGCGGTGAGCGCGGAGTCCGGCTGCACGACGCTGCTGTCCGCCGCCGACGACACGTAGCCGCCGAGTCCGATGATCAGCGCGAACACGCCGGGTCCGAGGGCGAGGCCGAGCGTCTCACCC
>JBQGDU010000559.1:0-2535 GCA_052039245.1 Aeromicrobium sp.
CAAGGAGGTCTTCCGGCTCGTCGTCGTGCAGCGCACCCTCAAGGGGATCGGCGACCTCGTGCGCGGGGCCCGGGAAGGTCGGCGCATCTGGCGTGACTCCTCGTGGCGCCCCATGGACCCCGCCGAGGTTCCTGCCGGCCCGTCGTCCTGACACTGGCGGGTCGCTGGTTTCGATACGTCCTCGCCAGCGAACGCGTATCGAGACCAGTGCTGCTCAGCCCTCCGAGCCCTCCAGCAGCGCCCGCGCGACGACGAGGTCGTCCGCGTCGGTGATCTTGAGGTTGCGGGACTCCCCCTCGACGACGCCGACGCGGACGTCCTCGAGCACGTGCATCGCGAGCGTGCAGTCGTCGGTGACGACGAGCTCGGGACGGTCCGCCGCGCGACGATGAGCCTGCTCGAGCGTCCCCAGCCGGAAGCCCTGCGGCGTCTGGTGCCGGCGCAGCTCCGCGCGCGGCAGCGGCTCTCCTGGGAGGCCCGTCTCGGGGTCGACCCGCACGATCGTGTCCGGCGTCGAGAGGAGCAGCGCGACGACGTCGTGGTCCTCGAGCGCGGTGACCACGTCGCCGATGATCCGCCCACTGACGAGCGGCCGGGCGGCATCGTGCACCAGGACCCGGTCGTCGGCCGCACCGCCCGCGGCCACGACGGCCTCGACGCCGGCCCGCGTGCTGTCCCGACGCTCGGCACCGCCCACGACCACGCGGACCGAACCGGACCCTGCCGTCTCGACACCGTCGGCCACCATCGCCTCCCGCCAGGCCGCCGGCACGACGAGCACCACGTCGTCGACGAGCGGATGGGAGGTGAAGGCGTGCAGGCTGCGCTCGAGGATCGTGCGACCGTGGAGGTCGAGCAGCTGCTTCGGCCGGTCGGCCCCCATGCGCACGCCGAGACCTCCGGCCAGCACCACCGCCCAGGTCCTCGCATCCGTCACGCCCGCGAGGCTAACGCAGCCACGCGGGTACTACGCTCATGACTGCACTCCGTCGGCCGTCGACCGGGCCGCGGACCATTCGACCCGGAGACCCACTCGAATGTCCCACGTCCTGCAGCACGTGCTCTTCCCCCTCGAGCGTGATCCCGACATCCTCCCGCTGTACGCCGACCCGGAGACGTGGACCGTCCTCGACGGCCAGCCGGTGCAGGTCAGCTCCGAGGCCCATGTCAACGACGTCCTCTCCCGGACGACCTACCGGGTCCGCAAGGGCCAGCGCGTCTCCTTCGCCAGCTACTTCAATGCCTTCCCCGCGGCCTACTGGCAGCACTGGACGGTCGTCGACTCGGTCCGACTGACGCTGCACACCAGCGGCGCGGGAACGGTCATCGTCTACCGCTCCAACTCCCAGGGCGTCCAGCAGCGCACCGACTCCGCCTCGGTCGAGGGGACGCAGACGCTCACGTTCGACCTGCCGCTGCGTTCCTTCGGCGACGGCGGCTGGTACTGGTTCGACGTCGTGGCCGGAGACGAGGACGTCGTCGTCGACGGCGGCGAGTGGACCACCCAGGCGAGCCCGGTCCGCACGGGCAACACCTCACTCGGCATCACCACGTTCAACAAGCCCGACTTCTGCGTCCGGACCCTGGGCACGCTCGCGTCGCAGAAGGACGTCCTGACCGACGTCGACACGATCTACCTGGTCGATCAGGGCGATCGCAAGGTCGCCGACGAGCCGGAGTTCCCCGGCATCGCGCAGCAGCTGGGTGACACGTTGCAGGTGGTGGACCAGCCCAACCTCGGTGGTTCCGGCGGATTCTCGCGCGCCATGTCCGAGACGCTCGACGCGGACCGCAGCGACTTCCTGCTCCTGCTGGACGACGACGTCGAGATCGAGCCGGAGAGCATCTTCCGGTCCGTGCAGTTCTCCCGGTTCTGCCGCACGCCCACGATCGTCGGCAGCCACATGTTCGACCTGCTGGACAAGCCGGTCCTGCACGCCTTCTCCGAGACGATCGACCTCCGCTACTTCATCTGGCGCTCGCCCCTGCCGGACCAGGTGCGACACGACTTCCGCCGCTCGAACCTGCGCCAGACCCGGTGGATGCACCAGCGGCTCGACCCGGACTACAACGGCTGGTGGATGTGCATGATCCCCACCGAGGTGATCCGCGAGGTCGGGCTGTCCATCCCGGTCTTCATCAAGTGGGACGACGCCGAGTACGCCCTCCGGGCGCGCGAGCACGGGTACGGCACGGTCTCGCTGCCCGGCAGCGCGCTGTGGCACGTCTCCTGGGTGGACAAGGACGACTCCCAGGACTGGCAGGCCTACTACCACGCCCGCAACCGACTGCTGGCCGGGCTGCTGCACTCACCGCACGAGAAGGGCGGCCGGCTGATCAGCAACTCGGGGCGGATCGACCTCAAGCACCTGCTGAACATGCAGTACTACGCGGCCACCTTGCGACACCGCGCCATCCGTGACCTCCTGCGGGGGCCGGAGCACCTGCACCGCACGATGGGCTCGACGATGCCCGAGCTCCGGGCGGCCACCAAGGACTTCCTGGAGACGCGCATCATCACCGACCCCGACGCGC
>JBQGDU010000560.1:0-2575 GCA_052039245.1 Aeromicrobium sp.
GCGCACCGTGCAGGGTACGGCGGCCGGGCTGCTGCTCTCGAGCCTCTCGGCCGCCGTGGTGGACCTCGAGCCGCCGGAACGGCCTGGCTCCGCGCCGGTGGCCAACACGGTGCTTCCGCTGGCCGGTCTCGCGGCCGGAGCCCTGCTGGCCGGTGTCGCCATCGATCTGCTCGACTCGCCCGAGCGGCTGGTCTTCGGTACCGCGACACTGACGTACGTCGTTCTTGTGGCGCTCGTGGCGATGACGCCGGAGACGTCACCGCGTGTCGCCGGATGGAAGGCGAGTCTGCGCCCCAGCGTCTCGGTCCCGATCGAGTCACGGGCGATGTTCGTGCGCGTGCTGCCCGCCATCGTGGCCGGATGGGCCACCGGCGGCCTCTACCTCTCGCTCGTCGCACCGCTCGTGGCGCGTGAGCTCGGCGGGTCCTCCCACACCGTGCAAGGACTGGCGGTGGCGCTGCTGATGGCGTCCGGGTCGGCCGGCTGCTTCCTCGTGCGACGCCTGGACCCCCGCACGATCGCTGTCCGTGGAACCTTCGCTCTCGCCGTCGGGACGGCCCTGACGCTCCTCGCGCTCGCCCTGGGCTCGCTGACAGGGTTCCTGCTGGCCGTCGTCGTGGCGGGCTTCGGGTTCGGGACCGCGTTCCTGGGAGCGATGCAGTCGCTCACCCCGACGGCCCCGCCGGATCGACGCGGCGGGCTCTTCTCCGCGATCTTCACGGCCAGCTACCTGGCCTTCAGCGTGCCCGCCGTTCTCCTGGGTCTGCTCGTCCCGTCGACCGGTCTGCTGCCCGCCACCCTCGGCTACGGATGCCTCGTCGTCCTGCTCTCGACCGTCGCCGGCATCCTGCGCCTACGCGGCTGAGTCGTCAGTCGTCGTCCTCGAGTCGGAAGCCGAGCTTCATCGTCACCTGGTAGTGCTCGACATCGGTGTCGACGATGTGTCCGCGGATCTGCTCGACCTCGAACCAGTCCAGGTGTCGCAGGGTCTTGCCGGCACGCTGGATGCCGTTCTCGATGGCCTCGGTGACGCCGTCGGAGGAGGTTCCGACGATCTCGGTGACGCGATAGGTCCGGTTGCTCATGTCCCCATCATGCAGCCTCACTCCCCCGGCGTACGCTGGAAGGGTGCCCATCGACGACAGACGTCATCGCCGTGACGAGGAGCAGGTGTACTCGATCACGTCGGCCTCCACCGGTCACAGCGACGAGCTCGGTGCCCGTGAGATCCGCTACGCGGTCTCGATGGCGATCCGTTCGATCTGCTTCGTCGCCGGCGTCATCGCCTGGCAGTACGTGGTGTGGGTGGGGGTCGTCCTCATCGTGCTCGCCACGTTCCTGCCGTACACGTCGGTGGTCCTGGCCAACGCCGGCGTGCGCAAGAAGGCGACCGGGTCGGACATCATGACGCCCGACCCGTACGGCGAGCTCCCGTCCGCTCCAGAAGACCGCGGGGAGCCGCGTGACCGCTGAGGGCCCCGAGGACATGATCTGTTCCGCCAAGGGATGCACGCTGCTCGCGGTGCACCGGGTGGAGTGGAACAACCCCAAGATCCACACGCCCGACCGACGCAAGGTCTGGCTCGCGTGCGAGGAGCACGAGCAGACCCTGCGCCGCTTCCTCGACGCGCGAGGCTTCTACCAGGAGACCGTCCCGCTCTGAGCGACTCAGCCGCCGATCGCGGACATCGGTCGGGTCGGCTGCAGGAAGCTCGGGTCGTCGATGCCGTGTCCGGGCAGCTTCGTGGCCATCGCAGCGACCCAGCGTTCGGCCAGCTCCTCATCGCTCGCCCCGGCTCGCAAGGGAGTGCGGAGGTCGGACTCCTCCCGCGCGAACAGGCAGTTGCGGACCTGACCGTCCGCCGTGAGCCGGACTCGGTTGCAGTCGCCGCAGAAGGGTCGCGTCACCGATCCGATGATCCCGACCGTCGCCGGCCCGCCGTCGACGCTGAAGCGCTCGGCCGGTGCTGAGCCCCGGCCGGGCAACGGCGTGAGGTCGAAGTGCTCCGACAGCAGCGCGAGCGTCTCGTCGGAGGTCACCATGGCCTCGCGGTTCCAGCCGTGCTGGGCATCGAGCGGCATCTGCTCGATGAAGCGCAGCTCGTAGTCGTTCTCCAGGCACCAGCGCAGGAGCTCCGGCGCCTCCTCGACGTTGTGGCCGCGCAGCAGCACGGCATTGACCTTGACCGGGCTGAGCCCGGCCTCCTTGGCGGCGGCGAGGCCGTCGAGGACGTCGCTGAGTCGGTCCCGTCGGGTGATGGCCCGGAACGTGTCCGGGTCGACGGTGTCCAGACTGATGTTGACCCGGTCGAGACCTGCCTGCGCGAGAGCACGGGCGGTGTGCTTGAGCCCCAGCCCGTTGGAGGTGATGGCGGTCCGCGGGGACCCGGGCAGCGCCTTGGTGGCCGCCACGATCCCGGCGAGTCCGCGGCGCAGCAACGGCTCGCCGCCGGTGAAGCGGACGTCGCGGACTCCAAGCAACCGGACGCCCACGTCGAGCAGCCGAACCAGCTCCTCGTCGCTGAGGACCTCCTCCGTGGGCATCCAGTCCAGGCCCTCCGCGGGCATGCAGTAC
>JBQGDU010000561.1:0-3500 GCA_052039245.1 Aeromicrobium sp.
ACGCCGTCATCAGCACACGTGCCTGACAGACCGTCAACGCGCCTCAGCGCGACGCAGCAGGCGCAGGCGTGTCGGTCCTTGCTGGACCGCTGATGACCCCGTACACCTATTCCGCTCGCTGCGCGCAGGCCTCCATGAGCAGCTGCGTGCCCGCGGCAGCCTCTAACCGAGCGTGACTTAGGGTGTGGCGATGTCGACAGGAGAGACGATGGCCAGACACGCCGAGCAGCTGGCACGAGAAGATGCACTCTCGCGGACCATCGCACTCGTCAATGACAAGGGCGGAGTCGGCAAGACGACGTTGGCGGTCAACCTAGCGGGGCAGCTGGCCGCCGCCGACTTCACCTGCCTGCTCGTCGACCTCAACCGCCAGGCCAACGTCGCACGGGATCTCGGCTATCGGGACACCCCGAGCGACGACCACGGTCGCAACCTGTTCGACGCGATCACGGGCCGGTCCGCGTTGATGCCGATCCCCGGTGTCCGGCAGGGCCTCGACGTCGCGCCCGGCGGAACCGAGCTCGACGACCTGGTGGCCTGGATGGTGACCCGGATGGGCCGCGAGGGTCCATCGGCGAATCTGGCGTTGGCGAACGCCCTCGCCCCGGTCGCGCCCAACTACGACTTCGTGGTCATCGACTCACCACCGGAGGCGACGTTCCTGGTCGATCTCTGTCTGTATGCCGCTCACTGGATCCTGATTCCGACGCGCAGCGACGGCGCAGGCCTCGACGGCATGGAGAACGTGGCGAAGCGGTTCAACGTCGCCAAGCAGTACAACTCCGGGCTGAGTCTCCTGGGCGCTGTTCTGTTCGGCACCGGGGTGCGGTCGACCAGCATCCACGACGAGGTGCGTGCTCAGCTGGAGTCCGCCTTCGGCGGAGACTCCCCGCTGTTCTCCGCGTTCATCCGGTTCAGTGAGAAGACGGCGCAGGACGGTCGACGGCTCGGGCGTCTCGCGCACGAGCTGGAGGAGGACCTCGCTGCCCAGCCGGCCTGGTGGCAGGAGCTACGGGACGGCAAGCGTGGGTCCCGGATCTCGTCGACCGCCGCCTCGGTGGCGAGCGACTACCGCGACCTCGCCCTGGAGGTCCTGACCGTTCTCCGCGAGGCCGAGGAAGCCGCGGAGACCATGCCCTCTGCAGAAGGAGCGCAGTGATGAGCCTGAACGACACCTTCGGCAAGTCCGCTCGCAGTCTCGTCTCCCCGGGCCGCCGCGCCGCTGCCCCCTCCACGACGCCGCAGGCGGCGCCCCGAGAGCCCCAGGCGCCTGCGCCGGAGGCGACGCCGGCACCCGTGCCCGAGCCCGAGTCGGCCGCTCCGCAGCATGCCGCCGCGGAGCCCGAGCAGCCCAGCGCGTCCGGGAGTGCCACGCCGGCTCCCGAGCCTGAAGCCACGGCCGGGGGCACCGACGCCTACTCCGCGGGCGCGGAGGCCACCTCCGGCTCGATCATCTACGTCTCGCCGACCCTGCGCGACACCCTCGACGGTCTCCGCAAGCGTCAGCGCTGCACCAACGCCGACCTGGTCTTCGACGCGGTCGACCGGACCCAACAGCAGCTCGCCGACATGGTCGCCCGCCAGCATCGCCAGGACCGTCCGGCGAACAGCCTGTTCGCCGGACGTGCCAGCCGGACCCGCCAGCGTGCGGCGACTCCGGGCGACCGGACTGTCCCGTTCACCTTCCGAGCGACGGCGGCTGAGCTCGCGGTCATCGACGAGCAGGTCGAGCGCACGGGAGCCAGCTCCCGCAGCGTCCTGCTCGCTGTCGCGCTGGAGGCCGCGTACGGCCGTGGGCAGCGCCGGAGGCGCTGAGCCACTCAGGGCACAGGCTCACGGCAGGTCAGTGGGGGAGCAGGAGCGCCCGATAGCTCTCCGCGAGCTCCCCGATGAGGTCGGTGGCCGCGCGGCCCCCGACTGACGCCTGGTGGTACTGCTCGAACAACCGTCGGAAGTAGTCGACATCGGCGGGATCGTTCATGTCCGCCGATGCGACCTCCAGGCCAAGCACGACGACGTCGTCGTAGATGTGGAACCCGCCGCCGGTGAGCGGTTCAGCGACCGCCTGCTGCATCGGGAGGATCCGCAGGTCGACGTGCGGCACCTCGCAGACGGCCTGCAGCGCGTCGAGCTGCTCGGCCATCAGCTCCGGTGAGCCGAGCTGCACCCGCAGCGAGCCCTCGGTCTGCACGAGCCGGTACCGACGGTTGGGATCGTGCAGCATCGCCTCGAACCTCTTGCGACGGTCCGCGACGGCCGGGTGGTCCTGGTCCACCTGCATCGCGAGCGCCGCGTAGGCGGGGGTCTGGAGGAGTCCCAGGACCATCCCGGTCTGGACCGCGTCGACGCTCTGCGCCTCACCCTCGATGCGGCGCCACCGCTGTTGAGCGTGCAGCGTGTTCCCACGCTGAACGACCAGACGGCGATCGGTGCGGCGCTCCCGCGCCCCCCGCACTGCGGCCTCGATCTCCGCGGTGGCCTGAGCCGGTGCACCGTAGGCGCGGCACAGGGCCGTCACCACTGCGTCTTCTGGGAACTGTCCGCCCTGCTCTGCTCGGGAGACGACCTGCTGCGTGATGGTCTTGTCCGAAGGCAGGAAGAGGTTCGCTGCGCTCGCCGCCTGCGGCTGCGTCAGGCCGGCGTCGAGCCGAAGGGTGCGCAGTGCGCTGGCCCAGCTCGGCCGGGTGACGTCGTCGCGGGAGGCGGGCATCGGGCTCCTATCGTGTCAGCTGCCGGTGCAGCTCCGGATGGCGGTGCCACCACGTCGTCACCGGCTCGGCGACGTCCCAGCACGCCGAGATCTCCCGCCGCGCTTCGCGCACGAGTCGTGGCGCGGACTCCGCGCCCAGGAACTGGCCGTCGGCGTCGTAGTGCATGCGGGCGAGGTCCCGGTCGTTGATCAGCCAGTAGTCGAAGTCGAGCAGCTGGGGGATGGGGTGCTCGCCGTGGCGCAGGACGCGCACGTCCTCCCCGGCCTCGACGTTCTGCAGGTATCCGAACTCGATCGAGTACCGCTCGTAGTCGGTCAACGCCGCGGAGAGGATCCGGACGCGGCGCCGGACCTGACCGTTCTCGCGCTCCTGGCGCAGATCCTCGATGGTCTCTGCGCGCGCCGCCGACACCGGTGCGGAGGCGCCGGTCTTCCACGCTTCGAAGTCCCCGCCGTCCGAGCTCACCGCGTAGGCCGGCAGACGTTCCATCCTGGTCAGGGTGTCGCCCGGCTCTGCGTAGCGGGACAGGATGAAGCGACCGAGGCTGTCCAGGTACTCGGTCACGCGATCACCGCCAGATCCCGTGCCGGGACGGTCCCGAGCTGCTCGTTGCGGGAGACCAGGTCTCCGAAGTGCGCCAGGACCAGTGGGTCCCGCACGGCGGAGGTGATGACGTAGCGACGGGCGGGGTCGAGCACCTCATCGGCCACGTGCCGGGTCCGGTCGAACAGTGCGTTGCGCTCGTCGAGGAATCCGGCTGGTAGCCAGCCGACGATGTCGCCGGCCTCG
>JBQGDU010000562.1:0-8232 GCA_052039245.1 Aeromicrobium sp.
ACCGTCTTGGCCGCAAAGAGCTTGTCCCGCAGCGCCATGGAGACGTCGATGGGCGCGATGCGCAGCTGGGTGCTGCCACGGGACTCGCCCGCCCACAGCACCTCCGTCTCCTTGCGTGTGGCCATGCGGTCGGCCACCAGACGGACGTCCTCCAGCATGGCCTTCGCCTGCTGACGCCCCGCGTCCTCGGCGTCGCCGGGAGAGTCCTTGCCGAACGCCGAGAGCGCCTGCCGTGCGGCGTCCCGCACCATCTGCAACGCCTCCTGCAGGGCCTCGTCCGCGACGTCGATGCGCCCCGGCTCCACTGCGGTGAGAGCGTCCGCGAGCGCGTCCGCGGCGTCGGTCAGGTCATCCAGCGATCGCGCTCCCCGTTCGTCGGACACGTGCGTGCGGGCACGACGCCCTGCACGCTCGACCGCACCCGGCTCCAGCTCGTCCGTGGCGGCCTGGGTGACCCGGGCAGCGAGCTCGTGGGCCTCATCGACGACGACGGCGTCGTACTCCGGCAGCATCGGGACGCCGTCGATGGCGTCGATCGCGAGCAACGCGTGGTTGGTGACCACGACGTCGGCCTGCTGTGCGTCCTCGCGGGCTCGCTCGGCGAAGCACTCCAGCGCATGGGCGCACCGGGAGGCACCGAGGCACTCGCGATGGTTGACGCTGACTTGACGCCAAGCACGCTCGGAGTGCGCCGGGGCGGCGTCGCGGTCACCGACGTGCCCGTCGCGAGCCTGCTCCTCCGCCCACTCCCGGAGCTTGACCACCTCGGCCCCGAGCTCACCCTCCGGCACCTCGATCAGCGCACCCTGCTCGTCCGGGACACCCTCACGGATGCGATGCAGGCAGGCGTAGTTGGCGCGGCCCTTGACCACCGCACAGTGCGGCACCTCGGCGCCCGCGTCGCCAGCCGCCTTCCGCAGGGCGGGGATGTCCCGCTCGATGAGCTGGTGCTGCAGTGCGAGCGTGGCCGTGGCCACCACGACACGCTCGCCGTGCAGGATGCTGGGCACCAGGTAGCCGAGCGACTTCCCGGTGCCCGTACCCGCCTGGACCAGCAGGTGCGTGCCGCTGCCGAGCGACTCCGCCACCGCGTCGGCCATCTGCACCTGACCGGGTCGTTCCGTCCCGTCGACGGCGGCCACCGCGGCCTCGAGCACGGATCGGACGGTGGGCTCGGGCATGGAGGCGAGCCTAGTGGCGCCGTCGGGCAAGGTCGTCGTGCCGTCCACAACGAGTGGCGACGACAAGGGTGATAGGACGGTGTTCCCGCGGGAGACCTGGCTTCGATACGCCGCCACGAGCTCCTTCGTCGCCGTGACGGCTACTCAGCCAGCGTGTCGCCGCGCACCTCGACACGTCCCGAACGCCGACATCGCAGCGGCCCGACAATGTCGCCCGCGACACCCGCTCAGAGGCTCTGCAGCTGGTGGGCGAGGTCCTCTGAGACCCGCGCGACGACGCGCGTGCCGGCACCGGTGTGGTCGAGGACGTCGATCTCGCCGGTCTCGTGCACCTGACTCATCAGGTCACCACGGGCATAGGGGACGACGACGTCGACCAGCACGGCGGGTCGGGGCAGGTCGGCCTCCACCGCCGACAGCAGCTCATCGATGCCCTCACCGGTGCGTGCGCTCACCACGACGGCGTGCGGCTCGGCCACGAGCACTTGCTTGAGCACGAGCTCGTCGGCCTGGTCCGCCTTGTTGACGACGATGATCTCAGGAACCTTGGTGGCGCCGATGTCGGCAAAGACCTCGCGCACCGCGGCCACCTGACCGAGCGGGTCGTTGTGCGAGCCGTCCACGACGTGCAGCACTAGGTCGGACTCGGCCACCTCCTCCAGCGTCGAGCGGAACGCCTCGACCAGCTGGTGCGGCAGGTGCCGGACGAAGCCGACGGTGTCGGACAGCGTGTACACCCGCCCGTCGGACGTCTGCGTACGCCGCGTGGTGGGATCGAGGGTGGCGAACAGCGCGTCCTCCACGAGCACCCCGGCGCTGGTCAGCCGGTTGAGCAGGCTGGACTTCCCGGCGTTCGTGTACCCGGCGATGACCACGGCCGGGACGCCGTGCCGACGACGACGGGCCTTCTTGATGTCGCGGGTGACCCGCAGGTCCTTGAGCTCTCGACGCAGCTTGGCCATGCGCGCCTGGATGCGTCGACGGTCGGTCTCCAGCTTGGTCTCACCGGGGCCGCGGCCGCCGATGCCCTCACCGCCGGCAGCGCGTCCACCGGCCTGACGCGACAGGTTGCCGCCCCAGCCGCGGAGGCGCTGCGTCTGGTCCTGCAGCTGCGCCAGCTCCACCTGCGCCTTGCCCTCGGCGCTCTTGGCGTGCTGGGCGAAGATGTCGAGGATCAGAGCGGTCCGATCGACCGTCTTCACCTTGGTGCGGTCCTCCAGGTTGCGCAGCTGGCTGGGGGCCAGCTCGCCGTCGCAGATGACCGTGTCGGCGCCGGTGGCCTCGACGGCGGCCTTGAGCTCATCGACCTTGCCGCGGCCGATGTAGGTGGCGGGGTCGGGCCTCTGCCGCCGCTGGATCATCGCGTCCAGGACCTCGGACCCGGCGGTCTCGGCGAGCAGCTTGAGCTCTGCGAGCGAGTTCTCCGCGTCCTCGACGGTGCCTTCGGTCCAGACGCCGACGAGGACGACGCGCTCCAGCCGGAGCTGGCGGTACTCGACCTCGGTGATGTCCTCGAGCTCGGTCCGCAGACCCGCCACGCGCCGCAAGGACTGACGCTCGGCGAGCTCGAGCCCCTCGGTGCCGACGGTCTCCTCCTCGCTCATGCGGCCGCGTCCTTTGAGAAACCGGCATAGGACCGCGGCGCCATGACGTGCACTCCGGTGGTCACTCGCTGGCGCTCGCTCATGCGATCCACTCCAGGTCGCCGCGCGCGACGATGTCAGCCGGCCCGGTCAGGATGAGGTGGTCGTCGGCACGCCAGGTGACGTGCAAGGTGCCACCTGGGACGTCGACGCGGTAGGTGACGGGGCGCTCGGCGCCGTCGAGCCGCGCGGCCGCCAGGCCGACGGCGCAGGCTCCCGTGCCACAGGACAACGTCTCCCCCGAGCCCCGTTCGTGCACGCGCATCTGCACGTGCGACGGCCCGAGCCGACGCACGAACTCCACGTTGACGCCCTCGGGGTACGTCTCGGGGTCGTGCTCGGGTGCGTCCAGGAGCGACCCTGCATCATCCAGGTGATCGACGAAGACGACAGCGTGCGGGTTGCCGGTGCGGACGTCGTGGGCCTCCCAGATGTGACCGTTGGCGGCCACCTTGGAGGTACGACGCAGCTCCCCCACTCCCATGTCGACGCTGATCTCACCGTCGGGCAACGGGGTGACGTGCTTGTCGCCGTCGCGGGTGCCGATCACGAAGGGCGCGTCAGGGACGAGGCCCTCGTCGATGAGGTGCCGGGTCAGGACCCGGATGCCGTTGCCGCACATCTCGCTCACCGAGCCGTCGGCGTTGCGGTAGTCCATGAACCACTCGCCGGCGCTGGTCAGGCCGAGCGCCTCGGACCGGATGACCCGGATGACGCCGTCCGCTCCGATGCCCTTGCGGCGATGACAGAGCTGCGCGACGAATTCTGGGTCGAGGTGACCATGGGTGCTGCCGTCATGGTCAGGAAGCAGCACGAAGTCGTTCTGGGTGCCGTGCCCCTTGAGCCATGGAAAGGTCATTCGATCAGTCTACTCGCGGTCCACCAGACGATCGCCAGTCCCGCACTCCGGTGCCCTCGACGCCGGGTTCCTCGACGCACGGGCGGTCAGCGCAGGAGCGCCAGGGCGTCGTCCACGAGCTCCGGATCGTCGAATCGGAGCCAGCTGATGCGCGGGTCCTTGCGGAACAGTCGGTCCTGGCGGCGGGCGAACGCCGACGTGGCACGGACCGTGTCCGCTTTCGCGGCCTGCTCGTCGAGTTCGCCGTCGAGCTGCGCGAGGGCCTGCGCGTAGCCCAGGGCGCTCGCTGCTGTCGGGGCGTCACGCAAGCCTCTCGCCTCCAGCTCGCGGACCTCCTCCAGCAGCCCGTCCTGCCACATCCCGTCCACCCGCACGGCGATCCGCTCGTCGAGCACCTCACGGGGCACGTCGAGACCGATCATCCGCACGTCACCGACGACGGAGTCGTACGGCGGCATGGTCGCCACGAACGGCTCACCGGTGATCTCGGTGACCTCGAGCGCACGCACCACCCGCCGCGCGTTGGACGGCAGGATCGCCGCGGCGGCCTCAGGTGCCACTCGACGCAGCTCGGCGTGCAGCGCCTCCGGGCCGTCCTCCTCCAGGCGCCGGGCCCATCGCTCCCGCACCTCGGGCACGGTGCCCGGGAAGTCGAGACGGTCGATGACCGCACGCACGTAGAGCGACGAACCGCCCACGAGCACCGGCAGGGCCCCCCGGCCGCGACACTCTGCGACGATCGCCCGCGCCTCACGCTGGAAACGCGCCACGGACGCCCGCTCCTTGAGGTCCAGCACGTCCACCAGGTGGTGGGCCACGCCCGCCCGTTCGGAGATCGGCGACTTCGCGGTGCCGATGTCCATGCCTCGGTAGAGCTGCATCGAGTCGGCGTTCAGGATCTCGCCACCGGTCCGCAGGCAGAGGTCGACGGCGAGGGCGGACTTGCCGGACGCCGTCGGCCCGACGACGACCACGAGGGGCAGGTCCGCGCTCATGCCCTGAGTCTCCCAGGCCCGCCGTCTCGACCCTCGGACGGCCACGCCGTCTGCACTAGGCTCGACTCGGTTGAGCGGGATCGACTCGCTCCACGGTCCGAGGGGTTCGCCATGGGTTTCATCGACAAGTTCAAGAAGCAGGCCCCCGGCCTCAAGGACAAGGCTGCGGAGCTCGCGCGGGAGCACGGCGACAAGATCGACTCCGGCATCGACAAGGCCGCCGATCTCGCGGACAAGGCCACCAAGGGCAAGTACAGCGACAAGATCGACGGCGCCTCCGACAAGGCCAAGGACGCCGTCGACGGGCTCGACGACGAGCGCCCCGGAGACGCCAAGTAGGTCAGGCGACCCGCCACTCGGCCACCCAGTAGCCGACGCCGAGAGGAGCAGCGTCGTACTGCAGCCGCGCGTCGACCTCCGTTCCGCCGGCGGTGCGGGCCATCACAGCCTCGGCCATCGCCACGAGCCCGGCCCGACCGGACATGCCGAGATCCGCGGCCAGGTCTGCGTCGATCCGCGTCAGCGCCGCTGCGTCGCCCTCGGCCAGCGCCTTGGCGACGTCGCCATCGAGTCCCGCGGCCCGCGGGTCGAGGTTCCCGGGGGCGCGAGCGGTCCGGCACACCGTGCCATCAGCCAGGACGAGTACGGCGTCGTCGGTCGCCGACCAGCCGTCCACGCCGACGTAGCGCCGCGCTCCGTCCCAGCCGACGGCGTCCAGCAGCCAGGCGCCGACCGTCGCGTCGGACGGGAGGACATCGTCCGATCCGCCGGCCCGGACGTCGACCCCGAACCCGGCCAGCGTTCCCCCGGCCGACTCGTCGTGCTCGCGAGCGACTCCTGCAGCGACCACCGTCACCCGTGACGGTCGCGCAGCGACGAGCCGGCGTGCCGCATCCAAGGCCGCAGCGCGAACCTCGACCAGGTCCGCCTGGCGATGCGGGTCGAATGCGTCCACGAGCAGCGGCGTGTGCGGGCAGACGGCGACGATCACGCCTCGACCCTACGGCGGCGGTCCTCGCAGGCCAGGTGAGACTCAGCGTGACACGATGGCCGGGTGCGCGTCCGACCCCGCCCCGGTTACCCGCCGCGCGTCCAGCGCTGGCGGTTCGCCGAGCCGCCGGTCCGGCGCGGCTGGTTCTGGGCCGCGGTGGCTCTCGGGCCGCTCGGCGTGGTCGCCCTGGTCGGTGCGTTCGTGTCGATGATCGTCCTCGACGCGCGCGACTCCCCCGGCGTCATCGACGATGCCGAGGTGGTGCCCGTGGTCGCCGAGGAGTGCGAGCTCATGACGTCGACGGTCGAGGGACTCCCGCTCCAGGGGACACCGCCGGAGCGCGCCCAGCGCGTCCGCGACCAGAACGAGGCCGTCGAGCAGATGGTGGCCGCCATCCGCGACCTCGGCGACGACCTGCTCACGAACGACTCGCCCCTCCTCGCCTGGCTGGAGGACTGGGAGAGTCTCGTCGACGTTCGGGAGACCTACGCCGAGGCGGTCGCGGAGGGCCGCTCCCCGCGACTCGACCTGCCCACCGACGACGCGGGCGATGAGATCATCGAGCGTATGAACGGCGCCGGGCTCCTCACGTGCGAGGTCCCCGAGGCGCTCGTCGAGCCGGTCTTCGCCGACACCCGGACCGTCTGAGCAGGCCTACTGCTCGGCGGCCTTCTTGGCTGCCTTGACGGCCTTCTTGTGGTCTCGGACCTTCTGCAGCGTCTCGCCGTCGACGACGTCGGCCACGGAGCGGAAGCCCTTCCTGCTGTAGTCGCCGGCCACCGTCGTCCAGCCGCGCGGCTTCACGTCGAGCTGCTTGGCGAGCAGCGCCACGAAGATCTTGGCCTTCTGCTCGCCGTACCCGGGCAGCGCGGTGAGCCGCTTGAACAAGGCGTCCCCACTCTTGGCCTCGGTCCAGATGCGCGACGCGTCGCCGTCGTACTCATCGACCACCACGCGGGCGAGTGCCTGGACTCGACCTGCCATGGAACGGCCGTAGCGATGGATGGCCGGTGGCGTGGCGCACAGCTCGGCGAACTCCTCGGGCTCGGCGTCGGCGATGCGCTCCGGGTCGAGCGTCCCGAAGCGCTGCAGGATCTTGGCCGGACCACGGAACGCGTGCTCCATCGGGTACTGCTGGTCGAGCAGCATGCCGGTGAGCAGAGCGAACGGGTCGTCGGTGAGCACGCGGTCGGCGTCGGCGTCCTGGGCGATCTGGAGGGCCATGGCGACATGCTCGCACAAGCTCCCGTCTGGTCCGTCTCGTGCACTCTGTTGCCGACGGTCGGGAACCGTGCACGAGGGTGAAGCGTTCTCGGACCGTGAAGAAGGTGACACGACCTCGCGGACGGCGCCGTCGAGCGCGCATCATCCTGGGGGTCGGCGTCGTTCTGCTCGCGGTCGCCATCGTGCCGTTCGGGTGGCAGCTCGTCTCCACCTCCGGTCACCGGTACTCCATGGACGACGTGCCCGACCGGCCGGTCGGGCTGGTGCTCGGCGCCGGCGTGAGGCCGGACGGTCGACCGAGCTTCCTCTTGGCCCAGCGTCTCGACATGGCCGCCGAGCTGTACAGGGACGGCCGTCTGCGGGCCGTTCTGGTCTCCGGAGACAACGGGACGGCGGAGTACAACGAGACCGACACCATGCGCGACTACCTCATCGACGCCGGTGTCCCCGCCGACCGAGTGGTGGGTGACCATGCCGGGTTCAGCACCTGGGACTCCTGTGCACGCGCCCGCGACATCTTCTCTGCGGACGGGGCCATCGTGCTCACGCAGAGGTTCCATCTGCCGCGAGCCGTGAAGCTGTGTCGCGCCGCGGGGATCGACGCGGTCGGCGTGGGTGGCGACAGCATGCGGGAGCGTCGGGCCGCCACGATCCAGGGGTGGATCCGTGAGGTCCCCGCAGCGATCCCCGCCCTGGCCACCACCGTTCTTCGGCCCGACCCCACGGTCCTCGGCGATGTCGAGACGAGCCTCGACGACGCCCTGGCCCGTTCCACGAGCGCCGACGAGAGCTGATCTCAGGACCTCGCCGCGTCGCTCTCCTCAGGAGGCACCGGCTCCGTGGCAGAGAGCAACAGCTGGGGCAGGGTGCGGCGCAGCAGGTCCTCATCCATCGGGCGCCCGTCCACCAGGGCGGAGTGCAGCTCGGCGTCGTACGTGCCGAGCAGGATGGTGACGAGCTGGCCGACCGGGATGACTGGGCGCAGTCCGAGCGCGTCGAGCACGCGCTCCACGGCGCCGGCGACCTGATCGGTCACCGAGTGCCACAGCTGGTTGAACTCGGCGCCGCCGATGTCGCCGCGCATCCCGCGGAGCTGGAACTCGGCGTGGATGAGGAAGAAGTCGAGATCGGCCGGTCGCAGCTGCAGGAAGCGATCCATGATGGCCGCCAACGCGTCCGACGGGTCCAGGTCCTCGTATCGGGCGGGGTCGATGGCCTCCTCCAGGCTGCGGACGAGGTCGGCGAACTCGCGCTCGAACAGAGCAAGGACGAGCTCGTCCTTGCTGGAGAAGTTGGAGTAGAAGGCTCCGCGGGTGAAGCCCGCGTGCTCACAGATGTG
>JBQGDU010000563.1:0-1780 GCA_052039245.1 Aeromicrobium sp.
CTGCGGCTGAGCCCCTGGGCCAACGGTGCGGGAACCACCCGCGAGATCGCCGCCGCAGGTCACGACTCGACGTCGCAGGCAGCGGGCCGTCCGTGGCGGGTGAGCCTGGCGCTGATCGAGCAGGACGGACCCTTCTCCCACCTGCCGTCGCTGACCCGGACCCTGCTGTGCGTCGGCCCGGCCCCACTGCGGCTGGAGGTCGACGGTGAGGCCCGGACGATCGAGCCGCTCGGCGTCCTGCGCTTCGACGGAGGCGCGACGGTGCGCTGCGCGGTGCCGGAGCCGACGCTCGCCCTCAACGCGATGGTCGACCGCTCGCGACGCCCAGCCGACATCCGGGTGCTTCGGCCGTCCCCTCAGGACCGACCGGTCGCCGCCGCTCAGAGCCCTTGCCTCGTGGTCGCGCTGGACGGTGAGGTGGAGATCGACGACGGGGACGGCCCCGTGCGTCTGGCGCAGTTCGACACCGCGAGGATCGATCATCGGGGCGTCACCGTGCGCGGTGGCGGGACGGTCGCGACGGTGGAGCTCCCATGAGCGCCGACGGCTCCGGTGAGGTGGCGGTCCAGCGAACGCTGGACATCCTCGTCTACCTCTCGCGCTCTGCGACGCCGGTCTCCGCGGCCACCATCGCGCGGGACTGCGCCATCCCGCGTTCGTCGGTCTACCGCATGCTCCGCGTGATGCTGCGGATGCACATCGTCGTGCACCTCCCGGACGAGCACCTGTGGGGTGTGGGCATCCGAGCGTTCGAGATCGGATCGGGGTACCTGCGCAACGACGCACTGGAGCGGCCCGCCCGCCCCCTGCTGGCGGGTCTGACCGAGCGCACGCGGATGACGTCCCACCTCGCGGTCATGCACGGCTCCGACGTGCTGTACCTGCTCAAGCAGACCACGGACGAGCCCGCGCGCCCGTTCGTCACCGCGATCGGCGTACGCCTTCCAGCGCACCTGACCGCAGTCGGACGGGCCATGCTGAGTGACCTCTCCACCGCGCAGGTCCGCGCTGCGCTGTCGGACCAGTCCGTGCTCGTGAGCCGCACCGGGATCGGACCCCGCACGCTGGCCGAGCTGCGCCCGATCCTGCGCGAGGACCGCCACCGCGGTTACAGCATCGAGACCGGGACCACGAGCGAAGAGGTCTCCTGCATCGCCGCCGCCGTGCACGACCACCGCGGACACCCCATCGCGGCGGTCGGCGTCAGCCACCACGACGGTCTGGCTCCCTCCCGCATCCAGGCCGTCGCTCGGGCGGTCACGACCACCGCGCGGGAGCTGACCCGACGGGTCGGCGGCACGAGCTCCGAGGAGGTCCTGGACCGGGCTCAGTAGCCGTGCACGCCTGGCGAGGCCCGGAGGTCAGGACTCGTGGACCACCCGGCCGTCGACGACGGTCAGCATCGACCGCACCTCGGGGAGGGCCGGGCCGGGGACGGCGAGCAGATCGTCGGTGAGCATCGCGAGATCGGCCGCCCAGCCCGGGGCCAGGCGTCCACGCCACGTCTCGTCGAAGCTGAGCCAGGCCCCGCCGACCGTCGCGCACCGCAGGGCCTCCAGGCGCGAGATCGCCTGCTCGGCGTCGACGACCGCGCCGTCGCGGGTCGTCCGGTCGACGACGTGGCGGATCGGGCCGAGCAGGGACGTCGGGACGTTGTCGGTGCCGAGGCTCACGGGAATGCCCGCGTCGAGGAGGCTGCGCAGCGGGACGACTCGTCCTCCGGAGCTCTCCGCCCTCTCCTGCCCGAGCGCCCCCTCCTTGAACAGGTACCGATTCGTGT